>NZ_NUMC01000119.1:0-30240 GCF_002577655.1 Bacillus sp. AFS040349
GCAAAGAAAGAGCCGACTTTTTTTCCTTTTTTAGGAATTAAAGTCGGCTCTTTTTAAACTCACATGAATAATCTTTAAAATCGTCAGATTTTCAGTGGCCTCTGTGAAACAAACCAGTTTTTGTTAAGCGATTAAACCTTCGATGCATCATCCTTTGAAGCAACTACTTGAACCTCTATTGTTCCAGACTGTTTATTCACAAATGTTTTAATCATAACTGGGAAGTCTTTGTTATTCATAAATTTAAAATCTGGACCTCCCCAGGACACTGTTGCATCCTTCCCGGTAGGAACATACCCAACAGATCTTGAGTGTGAGTTAACTTCTAAAACTTCCAATCCTGCATTTGCAACTGCATTATATAAAGTAGAGGAAGTTTGACAAATTCCCCCACCGATTCCTTCAACAAATTCTTTATCTACAATTTCTTTTGCTTTTTGATAACCTTTTGCTGCAGTACGTTCACCAACAACTAAATTAAAATAAAAGCGATCGCCTGGACCCAATACAATTTGATTAATCTCATTTGCTGATAAAAATATATTTTGTGAGCGACCTGTTACGTTAGGATTAAAAGATGTTTTATAATGGCCAATAACTACTTCGTCAATATTTTTTACAGTTTCTGCTGATACATTCGGCGACATCACTTCTATAGGTAGATCTAATGTTTTATCAAGCGCATGAACATTCAATAACATATCAACTAATTTTTCTTCATCTAATAGAACACGACTTGTTCCTTCTGTTAAACCACCGTTGCTCGTATACTTCACTGGTATCATCGGTTGATCAAGACTCTCAGCTAAATCATTCGCAATAAGCCTTACTTCTTCCTCATAAGCTTCCGACTTTTGATTTAGTGAAGGTGAAAAGGAATATAATATTTTTTGTGTTTCAGGATGTAGCAATTGAACTTGAAATTCCACTTGTTTCTCTGCTAATTGAAAACTATTCATTGCCAAGCTCTTCACTGGTAAAGGTTCATCTTTTTCATTGCCATTAACTACATTCGAACTACAACCCGTCATCATGAACAAGAAAATCAACGTTGAAACATATTTCTTACGCATAACTCTCCCACATTTCCCATTAAATTTTCTTTACCACTTATTTTATTCACTCATATATATTTTGTATTTAATGAAAATATCCTAATTTTTGTTAAAAATTTCCTGAACATTATATATGAAGTGAATTAATATTCTTCTCATTAGTAAGACGTTTAATTAAGGGAAAATGTTTCATATTTTTTCCAAATTCTTTCTTGTCTAATACAAAAAAGGCCAATTCAACAATAGTTCCCGTTTTGCAAAGTGAGTGGCTACATAAAAAAAGCGGGATAGTTTGTTGAATTAACCTTTTGAATGATTTATATAATTTCAGTAACCCAATTAAATGGATCCTGCTTCGTACCTTTTTGTATGCCAGTTAATGTATCATAAAGTTTTTTAGATAATTCACCAGTTTCTCCGTTATTAATTACAATTTTATTATCGTCATATAAGAATTCACCAATTGGAGAAATAACAGCTGCAGTACCAGTACCAAAAGCCTCTTCTAATTGTCCATCTTTATATGCCTGATACACTTCTTCCATTGATATTTTTCGCTCAGAAACAGGGGTTTCCCATGATCTTAGTAATTCTAGGATTGATTTTCTTGTTACTCCCTCTAAAATACTGCCATTCACTTCAGGTGTAACAACTTCCCCATTAATTTTAAAGAAAATATTCATACTTCCTACTTCTTCTATATATTTCTTCTCAACTCCATCTAACCATAAAACTTGTGAGTAGCCCTTTTGCGCAGCCTCTTCTTGGGCTCTTAGGCTTGAAGCGTAGTTACCGCCGGTTTTAGCTTTCCCTGTTCCACCTTCAACAGCACGAACGTAATGGTTCTCAACGTATATTTTTACCGGATGAATTCCTTCTTTATAATACGAACCTACAGGAGAAAGAATAATCATAAATCGGTAAAACTTCGATGGAGCTACCCCTAAGTAATACTCTGTTGGGATAATAAATGGTCTAATATAAAGAGAAGTTCCTTCTGCAGTAGGAATCCAATCCTTTTCAATCGAAACAAGCTGTTTTAGGGCCTCAATGACAAACTCGCCATCAATTCGAGGAATACAAAGTCGATCATTTGATAAATTAAGTCTTTCCATATTTTTCTCAGGTCTGAACAATAATACTTTATCTTCTTTCGTACGATATGCCTTTAACCCTTCAAATACTGTTTGCCCGTAGTGGAAGACCATCGAAGCTGGGCTAAGTGTAATTGGTTCATACGGAACAATTTTAGGGTCATGCCATCCTTTTGCCGGGCTATAATCCATTACAAACATATGATCAGTAAAAACGCGGCCAAACTCCAACTGATCTGATTTGGGCTTTTCTTTTCGTGTTGCACTAAGTGTTACATCAATTTTTGTTTTTGTCATCATTTTAAACTCTCCCAATCAACAAAATTTAAAGAAGTTATCTTTTCCTAGAAATAACCTCTGATCATATTAGAAAAGGTATCTAATCAAACTTTCTATATTTCACTATTTTATAACTTTCATGGAGCAGTTAACAACTGTTTTTCGACAAAAGATTCAAAATAATCAATAAAAATATTATTTCAGCCCAATATTAAAGTTATTTTTCTATAGAAAAATTTTTATTCGAGGCATATGATCTATGAAAAAAGAGCGGGAAGCCCCCCACTCTTTTCTATAAAATATCCTATTCCACATCTTCTATTGTTATTAAAGTTCTTTTATTGTTGTTAAAAAACTTGGGTCCTTCACAATTTGTATTTTTGAGAATCTACAAAATATTCGCATTCTTTATTGAGGTAATAACCTTTTTTAACTTTTCTACATCCTGAACAAGAGCAATCCTTACATAACCTTCACCAGTTGGTCCAAATGCATGTCCAGGTGTTACAACAACATGTGCTTTGTCAATTAGTTCATAAGTAAACTCCGTCGAACTGAACCCCTTAGGAACTTCAGCCCAAATAAACATACCTGCATCAGGCTTTGTTATGGTCCAACCTAACTCATTTAAACCTTCAATCAAAGTATCACGGCGTTCTTGGTACACCTTTCTACTTTCTTCACAAAAGTGAGCACCCTCTTCCAGAGCACGGATTGCAGCCTTTTGAATAGGTAAAAACACACCATAATCCAAATTGCTTTTTAATTGATTCATAGCTTGTACCACATCTTTATTACCGGCGAGAAAGCCAATTCGAGTACCTGCCATATTATAGTTTTTAGAGAATGAAGACATTTCAACTCCAATGTCTTTTGCTCCTTCGATCGAAAGAAAACTTACTGGCTTCTTTCCTTCAAAATAAAGCTCAGAGTAAGCAAAATCATGTAGAACTAGTATATTGAATTTTTTAGCAAATGCAACAGCTTTTTCAAAAAATTCTATATCAGCTAATGCGGGAACCGGATTACCAGGAAAATTCAAGATCATCAATTTCGCTTTTTCAGCCACCTCAGAAGGAATAATTGATAAATCTGGTAAAAAATTCTTTTCCTTTTTCAACGGCATAAAATAAGGAGTTGCCCCTGCCATCGCAATTCCAGCAGCGTATGCAGTATAACCTGGATCCGGTACTAAAATCACATCTCCTGGATTTGCAAAAACCATCGGAAAATGAACAAGTCCGTCCTGAGATCCCATTAATAATAGTATCTCTTCAATTGAATCCAACTCCACTTTATAGTTTCTATTATAAAAAGAAGAAACTGCTCTATTAAACTCATTAGTTCCAGATAAAGAATAGCCATATTGATCTGCTTTCAACACTTCTTCAGATAAAGAATTGGTAATAAAAGATGGTGGAGCCAAATCCGGGCTACCAATACTTAAATCAATAATCGGTGCACCTTCACTTATTTTTCTCTGTTTATATTGAGCAAGCTCACTAAAAATAGAAGGCTTAAAAAAGCTCATTTTATTTGATAATGTAATTGTCATTTTATCCCCCACTTATTTCGCAAGTTCTCATTTTTCTGAAAATAAGTGTATCATAACTAAACGTTATACGGGAATAATGAAGTTTTAGATTTTTGGAAATAGTTGAATTTTAATAGTTTTTCTAAAAATGGACAGTTAAGCTTAAAATGAATCATTCGAGTTTTTTCCTGTTGTTTATACTTTCATCATACATTTGTATATCCCCATAGAAAAAAGAATGCTGTTTGTTGAGCATCCTAAATTAAATGATTACATTTTTTCTTACTTAAAGCCACTTCTTTGAAAATGTGAGTTTAATTGACCGCGAATCATTTTTTTCTTTAGATCGGCATCAGTTTCTTTCTTTTTGTAGTCTCTACGGATTTCATCGGTTTGAACGCCTTCCTCCACTTTTTCAGCAATGTCCATTAATTTCTCAATATCAGAAAAAGAATATTTACGAAATCCAGTTGATGTACGATCTGGAAAAATTAATTTTCTTTCCTCATAATAACGGATTCTTCTTTCTGATAACCCGGTCAATTCACACACAGTACCCATTGATATCACTTTTTTATCAAGATATGATTTCGTCTTATCCAAAGAAACGCCCCCGGTTTTGTATGTTATTTTCCGATCTCTTCATTACTTTACCAATAGAAAGCGTTTTCCAACAAGAATAATTTACAGAATTTTATAAAAAATCACACAGAAAAAGACATCACAAATCTAGATGTCTTTTTCGATAGATCGGGAATTAGAATTAACATTTATAGTAATATCTGCTTTTTCACAGTAACTTTTGTTACACCAGCATTCCCAATCTTCCATCTTGTCGTTTTCTAAAAACACTTCACACTGAAAGCAATATAAGCCACTTTTTCAGTGTTTTTTGTATTATTCAGGCTCCCCGATTTCAAAGCTGCTATTAATAAGGTCCTTTGCCTGTTCGAGCGATATATTAAAATCTTCCGCTACTTTTTTAATAATATTTTCTCTTAATTCTATTACTGTCATATGATCAACCTTCTTCCGAATAATCTCTTTAAATCAATATTATCAGAAAATTCATGCATTAAAAGGTATTTGTGAGAAAATCTTACACATTATTTAAGACAACCCTTTACCCACCAATAGGATGGTAGGTTTTCCAACATACTAGCTTTTTGTCTTTTTGACAAGAAGTACAATATATAAAATAATTGAGACACTAACTGAAATAGCTGATGTTTGGTAAATTGTATGATAACCATAAACATGACCAATTTGCCCAAACAAGAGTGCACCAATTCCAACACCAAGATCAAAGGATGAAAAAAAAGTTGCATTTGCCATCCCTCTCCTATTTTTAGGTGCTTTTTCAATTGACCATGCTTGAAGTGCCGGTTGAACAGAACCAAATCCAATTCCATACAATACTGCAGCTGTTAATAAAATGGTTGTGCTTGGGAGCCATGACAACAAGATCATTGCGATCATAATGAATATAGCTCCAGGAATAAAAACAGCCTGATGACCTTTACGATCATATATTTTTCCTGCGAACGTTCTTGATGCCATTAGTGCAATAGCAAATACAAGGAAATACCATTGAATCCCTAATATCCCCTTTTGTTCAGCATATAAAGGTAAGAAAGATGCAATTCCTCCAAATGTTACAGTAATAAAAAACAAAAGCATAGCTGGCTGAAGTGCACTTTTTTCATAAAAATCCCATTTATCTTTCTTTGTTGTTTGCTGTGACTTTTCCACCTGTTTATACTGTATTCGTGAAGACAGAATTAATGCTACAATCCCTAAGAAAGCACAAATAAGAAATAATTGTTTAAATGTTATCATTCCTGCCAAACTGAGGCCTAGAGAAGGACCAAAAGCCAAAGCGATATTACCTGATAAACCATAATAACCCATACCTTCTCCACGTCGCTTAGGAGGGATAATATCACTAGCAATTGTGCCAGATGCTGTAGTTGAAAAACCCCAGCCAATACCTTGAATAACTCTCATAAAAAATAAAAAAGCAATAGTAGGCAGAAATCCGAACGAGCCTGCAGAAATGATAAAAATAATTAAACCGGTTAAATAAACAAACTTTCTTCCTTTTGATTCCAAAGTGTGACCAGCATATGATCTTACAAGTAATGCAGAAAATGTAAAAATTCCAACAACAACTCCTATTAACTGATCATTTCCGCCAAGCTCCTTAACAAAAAGAGGAATAGTTGGTAAAGTCATCTGAAACCCGAGAAAGATGAAAAAGTTTGATAAACAAATCAATACAAAATCCCGTGTCCAAATCTTTTCTTTATGTAATGCAATTCCGTTTGTATTAAATTGTTGATCCAAAAAAGCCCTCCTTTTCTCATTTCTCAAATGAAATTTTAACTAAGTTAACTTATATCCTACTCTTCAAGGTTATTCTTAACTAACTTTTATTTCAACTCATACGATTCTCTCCTCAAACGTTGCTTCAAGGAATGCATACCGTTCTTACTATTCTATTTGAGAATAAAGTTAATTATTTTAAAAATAATAAAAAGATACTTTTGTATAGATTTATAACGATTACTGCTTTAAGCTTTTCCTTATGAATTAAGCCTTGAGGAAAATAAAAACTTTTTAAAAGATAGGAGCTTATATGAAATTTGGCAGCCATGTTAGTATTCGGAATGGGTATTTTGCTGCAGCTAAATATATGGATAGCATTGGTGGCAAAGCATTTCAATATTTCCCTAAAAATCCAAGAAGTTTAACTGTGAAGGAATTTAATCGGCAAGACGCAAACCTCTGTCATGAATTTTGTGTTGAAAACAATCTTGTCTCAATTGCTCACACCCCTTATCCAACAAGCTTAACACCTTCAATAGATAAAAAAGACCTAACAATTGATTCTCTTCTTAATGACTTAGAAATTGCTGATTGTTGTGGCTCAATTGGAGTCGTTGTTCATTTTGGAAGTCAAATTAGTAAAACTGACCCACTCGCCAGTTATCAATTAATGATTGAGATGCTTAATCTTATTCTAAGGAAGTGGAACGGACAAACTCTTATTTTACTCGAGAATAACGCAGGGAAATCAGGAGCACTAGGCACAACATTAGAGGAACTTGTCCAGGTTCGGAATTTAACCGATTATCCTGAAAAAATTGGATTTTGTTTAGATACCTGTCATGCTTATGCAAGTGGACTTTGGTCCGGAAAGAATCAAGAAGAATTGTGGGGCAAAGCATCAGAATTGGGCTATATAAATTCCCTAAAAGCAGTCCATCTAAATAATTCTAAGTATGAACTTGGCTCCGGTAAAGATCGCCATGCGAATATATTTAAAAATGGATACATTGAAAAAGAGTGCTTTAAAAATCTATTTCAGTTACCTAATCTTTCAGATATTCCCTTTGTTCTAGAGACCCCTTCAGATGAAGGAATTACTCATCAAGAAGAAATATCAATGTTATATCAATTCATTCAGACTTAAATAGCTAGACCTTTTTATTATTTGAGCAAACTATTTTTCAATTCTCGTCCTATCATCTATACTTTTTTACGTGAAATACATAAAAGGAGGATATTTAATCATGACAGAAAAAACTATGACAAAAGAAACTATTCTTGAAGCATTTCGCTCACGTCATGCAACAAAAGAATTTGATCCAAATAAAACAATATCAGAAGATGATTTTCGCTATATACTGGAAACTGCGAGGCTATCCCCAAGCTCAGTTGGATATGAACCTTGGAAATTTCTTGTTGTACAAAACCCAGAGTTAAGAGAGAAGTTAAGAGAAGTTTCATGGGGGGCACAAGGACAGCTCCCAACTGCGAGCCATTTTGTAATTATCCTTGCAAGAACAATAAAAGATACAAAATACGATTCAGATTATGTGAAAAATCAGATGCTAAACGTAAAAAAATTCCCACTAGAATTGTTTGATCAAATTAAAGAGCGCTATAAAAACTTTCAGGAACATGATCTCAAGCTACTAGAAAATGATCGAACAATGTTTGACTGGGCAAGTAAACAAACGTATATTGCATTGGCAAATATGATGACGGCAGCAGCTTTAATAGGGATTGATTCATGCCCAATCGAAGGATTTGATTTTGATAAAGTCCAAAAAATATTAGAAGAGGAAGAGTTATTAGAAGATGGTCATCTAGCTGTTTCCGTAATGGTTTCGTTCGGATATCGCGCAAAAGATCCTCGACCAAAAACAAGAAAAGCGATGGAAGATATTGTTCAATTTATTGATTAATTTGTAAAGTAGAACATCTTGTTTATTAGGTACTTTTAATAAATAGACAAATTAATCTAGTAATTAGCCCTATCAAAAAAGATATGTCTTCATACACTATAGCATTCCATTAAAAGGAGTGCTAATGATGTCAAACATCAATGAAATGAAAAAGCAATATGAAGGTAAGATGGTACGTTTTAAAAATAAAGAAAATCAATGGGTTGTTGGAAGAGTAGCAAATATTGATGACAACGGGATTGAAATAGAAGAATATCATTCCCCTGAAAATCAAAGTGAATATGGATATGGATTTTTTGCTCCAAGACCTTTTTACGGTCCACGTCCATTCAGAAGAAGGCCTTTTGTAAGATATCCTTATGGCGGATTTACTGCTCTTACTTTACTTCCTTTCTTATTGTGGTAATTAAGTAACCAAGAAAAAAGGATCATTCCATTTAGAGATTGGTCCTTTTCTTGGTTCTTTTTAGGAGTAAGTTTTAACTAGCAAATTCTTCCTCTATATTCCGACACTCATGTATTAAAATGTCAAGTTATGCGCTTTCCCAAGAAATAATCAACCCTATAAGCTTGCATTTCTTAAAATATTTATCATCATCTCAGCATTAGGATATCCTGAATCTTGATATTGTTTTATAACCATTTCAACATCATAATCAACCCGCTCAATCGATGTACTAATTCCACTTTCATTTACCTTAAGCAAGCCATAGGAAGCTTTTGTTAAACCATCAAATGGAAGACCAGTACTGCCTATATTCATAACTACTCTACCGTTTATGTATCGTATATATGGTTTATGAATGTGACCATAAACATAAATATGTGAATCAACTTTAGACATTAGTTTTTCTTTTATGTATTCTTCTTCCGCCTCAGGTGATACAATATCAAATAAACTGCTTGGTGTTGCATGAAATGCATGTATTTTAACCCCATTTTCTTCTATTGCAAGAGAATGTGGGAGTGTATTTAAATAGTCAATATCTGCTGATTGCAATCGTTCAAAAGTCCAGTCTCTCTCTCTATTCATCATCTCAAGAGCTTGAGCAGCTACTTCTCCTTCATTAACTCCCCGAACAACCCATTCATCTGCATTTCCCTTTATGACCTTTGTATGTAAATTACGTACTAAAGATAATGATTTCTCCGGTTCAGGTCCACGATAACAAATGTCCCCTAATACATATACTTTATCAATTTCCTTCTTTTTTATATCCCGTAAGACAGCTTCAAGAGCAACCGCATTTCCGTGAATATCTGAAATAAATGCTATTTTCATATATAGAACCTCTCTTATAACATTGTTATGTAAATCATATCATGTTCACATCGATCATGTATATGCTCCTGATTTACTCTATACAGGTTAATCTAGTTTATTCTAAGTATGAATGTGTTGAAAAGGATTATCTTACTCAACATGATTGAAAATGTTAAAATTTACTAATTTATTTTATCAATGTCAAGGAGGAAAGTTAATACATTTTACAGAATTGTCACTTAAAAGATTTTTTTATGAATATGAATCAATTTGTTACCGTTTAATTTTTAGGGATGTGGGAGGGGGATTTATGATAGATCAATGTTCAACTATTAAGAATTCAATGTTAGATGGAATTTTTCCATATAATGATAAGTTAGCTCCATTATATATACGAAACTCTTTATTTACTCTTATTCCAAAAGGTACAGAGCATATATATGTTATTGGAATTGGCTCAAATCAAATTAGCGGTGATAGTCTAGGTCCCTTTGTTGGAACTCTTTTGAATGAAAAATTCCCAGACCATTTAACAGTCTTAGGAAACCTGCAATTCCCATTGGATGCATTAACGTTAGAAAAAGAGTACGGAAGCATCTCTCTGCCTAATAATAGCTTTATAATTGCTATTGACAGTGTACTTGGTTCGAGAAAAATCGTAAATTCCATTGTTATTCGAAAAGGGGCATTACGACCAGGAGAGGGACTAGGGAAAATACTCCCTTCTATTGGAGATTGCAGTATTATGGGTGTTATTCAAGAAAAAGATTCCTCCCTGCATTCTTCGTTGTTTCATACAAACTTACACCTTATCTATACGATGACAACAACAATTGCTAAAGGAATTTCTCTTGCGGTCAGACAATATTTCAAATATCCTTCAAATTATCCTATAATATTCTAATTTTATTATGTAAGACCAAAAACAGAGACAAACATCTTGCTTCTGTTTTTGGTTTTAGCATTTCAATATTAACGAAGAACATTTTCCTTTTTTTCAATTTTTTCTACAATAGCTTCTGTTAATTCTTGTGTAATTTCCGATAAACTTTTCTTCAATTTAGAATTTATCATTTTTGCCATTTTTCCTTCAGGTGTGATATCAAGATACCCCAACATCATTGTTTTATTTGCTGAGATTTCCTCCGCTTCAAAGTAACCATTTCCAATGATCTTCTCATTTATACCCGTTAAGTTAAACATGACTTTTTTGGGCTCATTCCAGCCGGTAATATCGACTTTTAAATGAATTTTTTTCTTTATTACACCTAAATCTGTTTTGAATTTCCAAGTTGATTCTGAATCGTTTATTATTTCATGTTCAATATAACCCGGTACTAGTGGTGCCCAATGGTCCATCACACTAACAAACTCCCAAATGGCATTAATAGGCTGATCTACTTCTACCTTATATAAATCACTTGGCATCTCTTTTTTCTCCCTTCTTTTTAAAAAACTAACTTGTTAACTTCTTTTATCATTTACTTATTCAATAAGGGCTGTACATTATGCAAAACAAAAAAAGAGACATCCATTGTCTCTTCTTAAGGCTTTAAAATAATTTTCAAACATTTCTCTTTATGACTATTAAAAATCCTGTAAGCATGCTCTGCCTTATCTAAAGGTAAAGTGTGTGTAATAACATCATTGATAGAAATCTGCTTACTTTGAACAAGTTCATACAAAAACGGCATGATATGTATAACAGAGGCTAACCCCATTTTCAGGGTAATATTTCTTGCAAATAAGTCTCCTAAAGGAAATTGATTATATCTTAATCCGTATATTCCAATTAATTGAATGACACCTCCAGTACGAACGAGCTGGCTCGCAAGTTCGATCGCACCAAGAGCACCACCCTGTAAACGAAGAGCTGTTTCCACCATCTCTGCTGGAGTCATTTTACCACTCATTCCAACGCAGTCAATTACAACATCAGCACCACCCTTTGTTATTTCTTTTA
Organism: Bacillus sp. AFS040349; assembly: GCF_002577655.1. Lineage (NCBI taxonomy): Bacteria > Bacillati > Bacillota > Bacilli > Caryophanales > Bacillaceae > Bacillus > Bacillus sp. AFS040349. The sequence continues at coordinate 11,443 of NZ_NUMC01000119.1, forward strand.
TATGCTGCTCAATGTCTTTATGTTGCTGAAAATTAAACACTTCTGTATGATTCCATTTTTTTGAATGTTCAAGTCGATATGGAACATAGTCTAATGCAATAACACGTTTAGCTCCTCTAAACCATGCAAGCTTTTGAGCGAGAAGACCAATAGGACCACAACCTAATATAATGACTGTATCTCCTTTTTTTACACCTGCTTGATTAATACCCCAATAAGCAGATGAAAGAGCATCTGTTAACAACAATAGTTCTTCATCTGAAACAGAGTTATTTTTCGGCACTTTAAAGGTACCGAAATTAGCAAAAGGAACACGTACATATTCCGCCTGACTCCCACTATAATCTCCATACAATCTTGAACAGCCATAACACCCACCGATCTCTCCTTCAGGGTTTGATTTTAAACATTGACTTTCCAGTTGATTTTGACAGTTGATACATTCACCACATGCTATATTATAAGGAATTGCTACCTTGTCACCTTTTTTAACCTTATGAACCGCTGAGCCGATTTCTTCAACAATTCCAACAGCTTCATGTCCAATAATATAATCTTTCCCCATACTTGGGATCATTCCATGATAAAAGTGTCGATCAGAGCCACAGATGGAGGTATGTGTGACTCTCACGATAATGTCATCTTTTTGTTTAATCACTGGATTTGGCATTTCTTTTACTTTAACATCCATAAATCCTTGGTAAGTGACTGCCTTCATTCTTTGTCCTCCATCAGTTTTAATCAGACACCTTCAATAAATAATCGATTAGTGCTTGTTGCTGCTCTTTTGTAAATCCTGTTGAGGAATCAACCCAGAACTCATGGCCTTTTCCACTTATATGAGCAGTTTTTAAATTGTGATTTTCATTATTTGTCTTAATGACCTTTTTCCTTAACGAGGAATCAATCATTGCTAACAAACTATTGCGAGGATCAGGTTTTTTATTACTCAAAATAGTACCAGGTACACCAACTTCATTCACAAGGTCTTTACCAACTGCAACTCCACCATCATGCAGATAAGGTGCACTCCAGTTTAAACCAATTAAGCTAGTTGTTTTATAAGCACCATTTGTTCCACCTTGCGCCCACCCAAGTCTTAGTTGCTCATTTTGTTCTTTTGTCAACGGGATTTCCATCACAACTGGATTTTCAGGTAATGGCACTGGAGTACTAGGATCATATATGGAAGGTAAGCTAAAATAATTCTCCGCTGCTTGAAATCCTTTAGCTCTAGAAGTATCTGTTTTGATCTCTTCAACTGGTATTAATTTATTATTTGTTAAATAATTACCTCCGTGGCATGTTATACATCCTGCTTTTACAAAAACCCTTCTTCCCTCTTCTACTTTTTTTTCATCAGATTTTATATTTGTTTTAGGAGGATGCAAAGAATTCATAAAAGCAGACATTGCATTTTGTTGCTCCCAGGCTTTATAACCATCAGAACTGGAAAATAAGCCAACACTTGTTACAAAAGAAGGTCTTGGATAAGTGGGTGCTGGTATTAAAGTGTTTACTCCATCAGCTCCGGTGTTGGATCAACTTTTGCAAAAAACTCTGAAGGTTTTTCCCCTGACTCGGGGTCATATCGATACTTTTTCCTAGCTGCGTTTTGTAAAATAGTACCCAAGTAAAGCTCTTTATCTATATTTAAGATTTCGTTACTTATTGTTGTTTGAGAGAGTGTATCCATGTTTTGAGCATGTGCATTGTTTATAGCTGCGCTTAATCCTTTAAACGGACCAATTTGACCTTGTCCACTCCAGCCATATGGATGATCACCTTTAGTATAAACATCTAGAATTTGTACTGGGTTATTTTTAAAGTCAATGGTTGTATCATTACTTCCTTTTGGCCACTTCATGACTTCTCTATCAACAAATTCTTCCAGTTCTTTCATATCAGGAAGTCCTACCATTTCCCCCTTTGTATTTTCGACAGTCCGATCGTCCGTTAAAACAAATTTTTTTATACTTTCCATCTCTGTATGTGAAAAATACGATGCTGAATTAGTTGCCATGGCTACGAGTAAACCTATATCTAAATCACTATTTGTCATTCCATGTACAACTTCTTTTTCTTCGTTTAAAGTTGCATGACAAACTGCACAACTAATCCCCGCTCTAATATTTCCTTTTTCATATACGAATTTAACACCAAGAGGAGTGAAAGCTCCTTTTGGTACATCAAGTCCTGTTTCAATTAACTCTCCCTTTTCAATCGTACGATCACCTATTTTTACTGTTTCAGCAGCCTCCACTAATAAATTATCAGTGCCTTTTCCATTTAACTTTACTATCGCCTTTCCTACATTTATTAGAGTAAATGTTCCATCAAACATCCCCATAATATCTGAAAAAAATACTTCATTACCAAATGTTTCTTCATAAAACAGCTTTTTCCCTAGTTCAATAAGCTCTTCAGAACTCTCATCCTGTATGTAAGAAACATTTTTCACATCGATAAGTTTATCTGATTCTTTATTGTGAACAATTTCATCAGGAGGGAGATAGGCATATTGGAATCCTACTATCGAAAAATATGTAACAACACCTATTAATCCAATGATAAATACAGATAATATGAGGAAAGCTTTTCGCAAAATAATTCTCCTTTTCTTCATATGTTTGTACTTAATATTTATCTAAATAGGTTTGTTATTCATTGTAAAAATCGATAGATGTGTTAAAAAATGGAAGTTAATAATGTAGCTAAGGAGCAATGCTTTATTAGTGCTATAGCCATTAAAGATTATATTTAGAGGATATAAAAAGGATAGAGGAATTTTTGCTCCTTACTCAAGAGAGATTAAAGCCACCTAAGTGCAATTGTTAAGTGACAGCATTCAGCTCCCCCAACTGCAGAGGAAAGTTTCATATTAATTCCATCTGGATTAAAAGTAGTATTAACTTTTGATTTAATGCCAGTTGATTGAATTAATTTATCCACTTCTTGTTTATTCGATTGTTGAGCTGCAGACATCACTTTTGTAGCAAAATCTTTTGAATCAGCCAACTTGTTTAAAACTAAACTAGCTTCTTTCATTAACTTTTGCATAGACTTTGCTGATTGCTCTAACAATGTCGGGTCTACTTCTGGGTATTGTCTTATTGAAGAAGGATAAATAGCAAAGGAAGGAATTGTATGAATCTGTCTTGCAGCCTTTGAGTAAGGCGGACAATAACACATTGGATAACAGTATAATTGTGTCATTACTAACAGCTCCTTTTAATAAAATCGCACATAAATAATATACGGTATTTACAATATTGCGTGATTATAATTCTAAATATTGTAGTAATGCTAGAATGCAAAATGCAACAAAAACTGGTAAAAATGACATCAGAAAACGAGAAATCCTTTTTTGAACAAACAACCTGTCATATATCTCTAAACGACGAGATTTTTCCATTTACACAACCTCCCTTTCTTTATAAATTAAATCGTTCATTTATGATCTAAATCTTGTATTTCACTAAAAAAATTAGACTAATACAACTTTTATTATATATTATCCCTACCCCCAAAAAATGTGTGGATTTTGTTATTTCTGTTTTTAAATGAAACAATTATTTAAAAAACATAAAAAACCCTAAAAAATTAGGGTTTTGTTGTAGGAAGTAATACGTTCACCTCAGTGCCTTCATTAACGACACTCTTAAATGAAATCTTCCCTTTATGAAACTCAACAATTCTATAACTAACTGTCAGACCAAGACCAGTCCCTTTTTCTTTCATAGAATAAAATGGTTCACCAAGATGCTGCAACCGATCTTCATCAATGCCACAGCCATTATCTTTAAAGGTAACATCAATATTCTGATTGTTAACCTTTCCAACTTTAACTGTAACATAATTTGCTGATGCTTCAATTGAATTTTTTATTATATTTATAAAGAGTTGTTTTAATTGATTTGGCTCACAATCAATTAAAGGAATGGAAGTATTAACCTCAACATCCAATGTAACACCATATAAATTTGCTTCAGATTTTAGTAATTGCTGAACATCTTCTAAGAGATGATTTATATTCACCTTTTGAAACTGTATTTTTTGAGGTTTAGCAAGTACTAATAATTCGCTTGATATGACGTTAATCCGTTCTAGTTCATCAAGCATTATATTATAATAATGTTTATTTTCATTAGAATCTGCCTGAAGCATTTGAACGAAGCCTTTTAAAGATGTTAAAGGATTACGTATCTCATGAGCAACACTCGCCGCTAACTCTCCTACTACAGATAACTTTTCTGATTTTAGAAGCAATAATTCTGTTTCTTTTTGTTTTGTAATGTCAACTGCATAGCCGATAACCCCTACAGTTTTTTCATTTATAATCATTGGCACAGAGGTACATCTTAAAACTTTAACTGAACGATCTTTTTGGATCATTTCAATTTCCTCGTTAATCCATGGTGTATTGTGATAAATAACGCTTTTAAATGCCTCTCTAACTCTAGAATGGTCTTTATTTGCTATTAGAGTCAAAACGGATTTATTGATAAATTTCCCTTTATCAAAACCAGTAAAACGAACAAAATGTTCATTTACATCAGTAAGCTTGCCATCTAGGTTGATCATATAAACAAGTTCAGGGTTAAATTCAAACAGTGATTTATATCGTTGTTCACTTTCAGCAAGCTTCTTTTCAGCCTCTACCTTTTCTGTTACATCTCTTCCCATAACAACTAATTCTTTTCGTGCACCATTTTCATAAAAACTAGGAATCTTTATCGTATCAAAGGTTTTTGTCGAGCCATCAGGCATTGGTATTATTTCAATACATCTACTTGGTTTTCCTTCTAGCCAAGCCTGTTCATCTGAAGTTTCACAATACCTAAGTGCATCAGCATAAAATTCCGTATACTCTGCAAGCTCGGAATCTTTTTTCCCAATATAATCTATGTTTTCAATCTGAAAAAGCCTTAAAGCAAAATCATTTGCCCGTGTCCACCGGCCTTCTCCATCCTTAAAATTAACAAAGTCAACCATCGAATTAATTAACAATGATAGCTTTGTCTTTTCTTGTTTTTCCGTTATATAGGCTTCTCTTTTTAAAACCAAATAGTATATGAAAATACTTGTTATTAAAACAAAAATAAAGCCCTTGATATTTTGAAATACTAATAAAGCTTCTTTTGATATATTTATAGTAACCAAAACATTGTCAGTAACTAAAATCCATATAAAACTAAACAAAACATAACCAATAAGAATTTTGTATTTTTTCAAGATTTACTTCTCCTTATTTGAAGGATACATAAATTTTATTGTACTAAAGATTAAAAGAGCAGTCCAATAGGAATAAATGCCAAAAGACCTAAAGTACGAGACTTTAGGTCTTAAAAATAAGAATCTATTTGAAAATTAAGCTAATACTGTACTACCCATTAAATACAGATCTACTTCACGTGCTGCTTCACGACCTTCGTTAATAGCCCAAACAATTAAGCTTTGACCACGACGAGCATCACCAGCGGCAAATACACCATCAATATTTGTACGGAAATCACCATATTTAGCAGCAACCACATTTCTAGCTGTTTGATCAACACCAAACTGCTTTAGAACTGGTTGTTCAGCTCCTTCAAAACCAATCGCAATGAACACTAATTGAGCAGGCCATACTTTTTCTGATCCTGGTACTTCTTCAAAGTAATAACGACCTTCTTCATCTTTTAGTTTTTCCATTTGAATAGTATGAAGTTCTTTAAGATTTCCATTTTCATCTGAAACAAGCTTTGTAGTTTGGATGCAATACTGACGAGGATTTTCACCAAACTTAGCTTCTGCTTCTTCATAAGCATATTCCATTGTGAAAACATGAGGAGCTTCTGGCCACATATTTTCTTTTGTACGTGACATTGGTAATTTCGGATGCTTACCAAACTGAACTACGCTATTACAATTTTGACGGATAGCTGAGGCAACACAGTCAGCACCTGTGTCTCCTCCACCAATTACGATGACATCTTTGCCTTCAGCATTGATAAACTGGCCATCTTCAAAGTTTGTGTTAAGATAGCTTTTTGTTACATCAGTAAGATAATCCATTGCAAAGTGGACACCGTTTGCTTCACGACCCTCAATCTTCAAATCACGCTGCTTCTGAGCACCAACACAAAGAATAACTGCATCATGCTGCTCACGTAACTGTTCAGACGTGATATCTTTTCCAACTTCAGTATTCGTGACAAAAGTAATACCTTCTTGAGTTAATAAGTTCACACGTCGTTCAACAATACCCTTATCAAGTTTCATGTTAGGAATACCATATGTTAGCAATCCACCTGGGCGATCTGCACGTTCATAAACAGTCACTGTATGACCAGCTTGGTTTAATTGATCTGCAGCTGCTAAACCAGCAGGACCTGAACCAACAATTGCAATCTTTTTACCTGTACATTTTTCTGGAACACGCGGAGTGATCCAACCATTTTCAAAGCCTTTATCAATAATCGCTTTTTCAATGTTCTTAATTGTAACGGCAGGATCTGAGATTGCTACGTTACATGACCCTTCACAAGGTGCAGGACATACTCTTCCTGTAAATTCAGGGAAGTTATTTGTTTTCAATAAACGTTCTAATGCTTCCTTCCATCTTCCACGATAGACTAAGTCATTCCACTCAGGAATTAAGTTATGAATTGGACATCCTGAAGTGAAACCATTAATCTCAGTACCAATATGACAGAAAGGAGTAGCGCAATCCATGCAGCGCGCCCCTTGTCTGCTTAACTTTTCCTCAGAGAAAGGAGCTGAATACTCTTTCCAGTCATTTAAACGTGTGAGAGGGTCGCGCTCAGCTGCCTCTTCACGTTTAAACTCTAAAAATCCTGTTGCTTTCCCCATCTTCCTCTCCCCTTTCTACTGTACTACTGCTTTGGAACGTGACGCTTTTGTCGCCGAACCTTTTTTCTCAGATTTTGCATTTGCTTCAAACGCACTCATAATTGCTTCTTCATTTGTTAGTCCAGCAGCCATTTGCTCAGCAATACGATTCATCATACGCTTGTAATCTTTTGGAATAACTTTCACAAATTTCGCTACTGTTTCAGTCCAATGATCTAGAACAAATTTCGCTTTCGGACTTCCTGTATAGTCATAATGATTTTGAATCATTTCTTTTAAGAAGTTTATTTCTTGGTCATCTACTAAACTCTCAAATTCAATCATTTCATCATTGCAAGTTGCTTTGAACTCATTCTTATTATCAGCAAGTACGTATGCAATACCACCAGACATACCTGCACCAAAGTTTTTACCAACTTCACCAAGAATCACAACACGGCCACCAGTCATATATTCACAGCCATGGTCTCCTACACCTTCAACAACAACATTTACTCCACTGTTACGAACACCGAAGCGTTCACCAGCGTGACCGTTAATATATGCTTCACCGCTTGTTGCACCATAGAATGGTACGTTTCCGATGATCACATTATCAGCAGCAACAATGCTTGAATCCTCTGAAGGTTTAACAATAATTTTACCACCAGATAAACCTTTTCCTAGGTAGTCATTGGCATCACCAGTTAAATGCATTGTCACACCTTTAGGAACAAATGCACCAAAGCTTTGACCAGCAGAGCCAGTGAAACGAAGGGTAATTGTATCCTCTGGTAATCCTTCTTCACCATAACGTTTTGAAATCTCACTACCAACAATTGTACCTGTAACACGGTTAATATTTTTAATAGTAAATGAAGCATCAATTGGCGTACCAGATTCGATTGCTTTTTCTACTTTAGGTAAAATTTCAACCATATCCAGTGATTGTTCAATTTTATGGTTTTGTTTAATCTTTGCAGTACGAGTACCTTCAGGTTGGAATAATAGTGTTGAAAGATCTAGATGTTTTGCTTTCCAGTGAGCTTTTGCACGATCACTTACTTCTAAAACATCCGTGCTTCCAACCATTTCATCCATTGTTCTGAAGCCAAGCTCAGCCATAATTTCACGTACTTCTTGAGCCACAAAACGCATGTAGTTCACAATATGATCTGGATCTCCAGTGAATTTATCACGAAGCTCAGGATTTTGTGTTGCAACCCCTACTGGACAAGTATCTAAATGACAAACGCGCATCATAATACAACCCATAACAACAAGTGGAGCTGTGGCAAAGCCATACTCTTCTGCACCTAAGATAGCTGCTAGAGCTACATCGCGACCAGTCATTAATTTTCCATCTGTTTCTAATACAACGCGATCACGAAGACCGTTAAGCATTAATGTTTGGTGAGCTTCCGCTAGTCCAAGCTCCCATGGAAGACCTGTATGTTTAATACTTGTTTTTGGAGAAGCACCAGTACCACCATCATAACCACTAATAACAATAACATCAGCAGCACCTTTAGCAACACCTGCTGCAATTGTACCAACACCAGCTTTAGCAACAAGTTTTACACTGATACGTGCATCTCGATTTGAGTTTTTCAAATCATGAATAAGCTGTGCTAGATCCTCAATTGAATAAATATCATGGTGAGGCGGTGGTGAGATTAATCCCACACCAGGTGTTGAACCACGAACATCGGCAACCCATGGGTAAACTTTGTTACCAGGTAATTGTCCACCTTCACCAGGCTTCGCACCTTGTGCCATTTTAATTTGCAGTTCATCAGCATTTACTAAATAGTGACTCTTAACACCAAAACGTCCAGATGCAATTTGTTTCACAGCACTGCGTCGAAGATCACCGTTTGCATCAGCAGTAAAACGGTTTGAATCTTCTCCACCCTCACCACTGTTACTCTTACCGCCAAGACGGTTCATAGCGATCGCAAGTGTTTCATGTGCTTCTTTACTTAATGAACCAAATGACATCGCACCAGTTTTAAAACGTTTAACGATTGAGTCAACTGATTCAACTTCATCAATTGAAATGGATTGTTTCTTGCTGTTAAATGAGAATAGATTACGTAAGAAACCAATTCTCTCTTCATTTGCAGCTTCAGAATATTGTTTAAACAGGCTGTAATCATTTTTACGACAAGCCCACTGTAACGTATGAATTGTCTTAGGATTGAATGCATGGTGCTCCCCATTTTTTCTCCATTGGAAGTCACTACCAGAATCCAATACCTTGTCAACCTTTTCAGAAAAAGCATCTTTATGACGTAATACAGCTTCTTTTGCAATTGTATCTAGATCAATTCCACCAAGTTGTGTCGCTGTACCAGTGAAGAATCGATCAACAACCTCCTGGCTGATTCCAACTGCTTCAAAAATTTGTGCTCCACGGTAACTTTGTACAGTAGAAATCCCCATCTTAGACATTACTTTTACAACACCTTCAGTAACACCTTTGATGTATTTTGCTACAACTTCATCATAGCTGTATGAAAGACTACCATCTAAAACAGCTTCTTTATAAGTTGCAAATGCTAAATAAGGATTAATTGCGTCTACTCCGTAACCAATTAAAGCCGCGAAATGATGAACTTCTCTTGCTTCACCAGACTCAATGACAAGACTCGCCTTTGTACGTGTTCCTTGACGTACTAAATGTTGGTGAATTGCACCTACTGCTAAAAGAGCTGGAATAGCAACCTTCACAGAGTTCATGGCACGATCTGATATAATAATGATATTTACACCATCAGCAATTGCCTGATCTGCTTCTGCACATAACTCATTCACTGCCGCATCAAGATTATCCGTAAACAATGCTTGAAGTGTTTTACTCTTAAAACCAGAGTGTAAGTTTAAACGTAATTGTGCTAATTGATCGTTTGAAAGTACAGGTGAATCTAATTGAATTCTACGTGCGTTTTCTTTCGTAGGATGAAGAATATTTCCTTCAGTACCTAATAACGTCATTGTTGAAGTAACAATTTGTTCCCTAATTGCATCAATTGGCGGGTTCGTTACTTGAGCAAATAATTGCTTAAAGTAGTTAAATAAAGATTGTGGGCGATCTGACAATACCGCAAGTGGAGTGTCATTCCCCATTGAACCTAGTGGGTCTTTTCCTTCTGTAATGATAGGAAGTAAATATTTTTGGATATCTTCGTACGTATAACCAAAAGCTTGTTGACGCTCAGGAATATCTGTTACAACTTCTTCTTCTAGATCTGCCGCTTGGTTTTCAAGCTTAATAAGCTGTTCAGTTAACCACTCTTGATACGGCTCTTCTTGTGCCATCTCTTCTTTAATTTCTTCATCAGAAATGATACGCCCTTGCTCTAAGTCGATTAACAACATTTTCCCTGGGCTTAAGCGGTCTTTGTATAAAACATCTTTTTCATCTACTTCAATAACACCTACTTCAGATGAGAAGATGATGTAGTCGTCTTTTGTTACATAATATCGTGCTGGACGAAGACCATTACGATCTAAAATCGCACCAATTTGTTTACCATTTGTAAACGAGATTGCGGTTGGACCATCCCATGGTTCCATTAAGCAGCTATGATATTCATAGAACGCTCTTTTTTCAGGACTCATATGAGGATTCTCAGTCCAAGGTTCTGGAATCATCATCATCGCAGCATGAGCTGGCTTGCGACCTGCTAAAACAAAGAATTCAAAAGCGTTATCTAAAATAGACGAGTCACTACCGTCTACATCTAGAATTGGTAGTACTTTATTTAAATCTTCACCAAATGCTTCTGACACGAATTGTTGTTCTCTTGCTTTCATCCAATTCATGTTTCCACGAAGTGTATTAATTTCTCCATTATGAATTAGGTAGCGATTTGGATGTGCTCTTTCCCAGCTTGGGAATGTGTTTGTACTAAAGCGTGAGTGAACCAAAGAGAATGCAGAAACGAAATCTTCATCCTGTAGATCAAGATAAAATGCATCAACTTGTTCAGGAGTTAATAGTCCTTTGTAGACAATTGTGCTGCTTGAAAGACTAGTAAAATAGAAACGTAGTTCACGTTCTCTTGCCCAGTTTTCAGCTTGTTTACGAATCACATATAATTTACGTTCAAACGTAATATTATCTTGGATTGATTCATCTGCTCCAATAAACACTTGACGAACAACTGGGCAGCTTAATTTTGCTACTGGTCCAATTTCTTCTGCGTTTACTGGTACATCTCTCCAACCTAATAAAGTTTGACCTTCAGCTTCAATAAATTTGTTTAATTGTTCTTCAATCTGTTGACGTTCTGAATCATCATTTGAGAAAAACATCATTCCGACACCGTAGCGTCCACTTTCAGGAAGGGTCATTTCCTGACAAGCCTTTTTGAAGTATGCATCAGGAATTTGTACCATTAATCCGGCACCATCTCCTGTTAATGGGTCACTGCCTTGTCCACCCCTGTGGTCTAATTGACAAAGCATACTTAGTCCTTTTTTTACAATATCATGTGTAGCATGGCCTTTAATATGAGCGTATAAACCGATACCGCATGCATCATGTTCAAATTCAGGACGGTAGAGACCTTGTGCTTTAGGTATTTGATTGTAAGTCATGTATATCTCCCCCCGTTAGATAATCTTACACCCGAGAATTTTCAGATAATTACATTATATCTTCCATAATTGATATTAACAATATATAATTTAGATTAAAACAATCTCAATTTGATATAAATAGTTTGGAGGCCTATAAATGGAATTACGACAATTACGTTATTTTATGGAAGTAGCTGAGCGTGAGCATGTATCTGAAGCTGCTCAATATTTACATGTTGCTCAATCTGCGATAAGTAGACAAATTGCTAATCTTGAAGCGGAATTAGGTGTTACCTTATTTGAAAGAGAAGGTCGGAATGTCAAGCTTACACCGATCGGAAAGGTGTTTCTTACTCATACAAAAACTGCAATGAAAGCAATTGATTATGCGAAAAAACAAATCGATGAGTACTTAGACCCTGAGAGAGGAACAATTAAGATTGGATTTCCAACAAGTCTCGCAAGTCACTTGTTGCCAACCGTTATATCAGCATTTAAGGATAAACATCCAAATGTTGCCTTTCATTTACGTCAAGGCTCTTATAAATTTTTAATTGATTCTGTTGTAAATCGTGAAATTGATTTAGCATTTTTAGGGCCAGTCCCTCAAAATAATCCTGAAGTTGAAGGAACAATTTTATTTACAGAGAGCATTTCTGCTTTAATACCATCATCACACCATCTAGCATCAAAAAGCAGTATTCTGCTCAATGAGTTAAGAAATGACTCTTTTGTTCTTTTCCCTAGAGGCTTTGTACTACAAGAAATAGTGGTGGAAGCTTGTAAGCAAGCAGGATTTGTTCCAAACATTTCTTCTGTAGGAGAAGATTTGGACGCTATCAAAGGTTTAGTTTCAGCAGGAATGGGTGTTACTTTGTTGCCAGAAAGTACATTTCATGAGTCCATCCCCCGCTTTACAGTAAAAATACCAATTGAACTTCCGATAGTTAGACGTTCAGTTGGTATTATTGTTTCTAAGAAAAGAGATCTTGCCCCTTCCGAAAAAGTGTTTTATAAATTTGTAAAAGACTTTTTCTCGATGCTAGAGCAATATCAATAAATCCATCCTGAGTTGACTCTAGAATTTGCTAGGTCAACTCTTGCTTTATCATAACATTTATTAGTATGTATTGAATTAGAAATTAATGGGATTTCAATCGATTATCTCGTTAGCTTGTTCCTAGTTTCTTCTATTATATATATGAATCAAACGCTTTCATTTTTAGGGTTTTGAGCAAAAGAGGCATTTACTTCTTAGGAATGATATCTATGGTTTAGAGGAACATAAGAAAACAAAATAAAAAAGGAGGATGTTGTTTATGAAAAAAGAACAATACCTATCTAATGCCCCAAAACAAGAGAAATTCACATTACAAACGGATGGTACTTTTCCTAATAAGAAAAATATTGATGGTGATTCGGTTATGGAACATAAAAACCAAGAAGTAGCTAATTCGTTAATTGCTGAAAAAGAAATTGGTCAACAACAGGAAAATCTTTAAACCTTATGCAAAGAGGCTCACAATGTGAACCTCTTTTCTGTTCATTCATCCTTTATGGTTCATAAAAAAATCAGGATAGTCTGTTATGATTCCATCCACTTTTGCATCTAGTAGTGGTTTAATTGTTTTTTTATCTCTAACTGTGTATGGCATAGTCCTCATGTTATAAGAGTGAATTTTTTTTACTAATTTATTCGTAACAAGAGCTTTATTTGGGTTTATAAATTGCACTAATGAAGACCAATCTTTTAATTGTACATTTGACACTCCTTGTACTCGATATTTAACAAGTAAGCCGAGAGGAACATGTGCTATCTTAGTATGAAATTTTTCTAACCATTCAAAATCAAAAGATTGGACAATAACCTCTTCATTTTCAAATTTTCCCTTCCTAAAAATATTAAGTTCTTCAGCCAATTTCACATGAAGATCATCATATAAACCTGGATTTTTCACTTCAATTAACAAACCTATTTTCCCTTTGAATGTTAGCAATACTTCTTCTAAACTTGGAACTTTTTGTCCAGAAAATTTCTTATGATACCAAGAACCAGCATCTAGTTTTCTTAATTCCTCATATGTAAATTCTTTAACTTCACCAGTTCCATTTGTTGTCCTATCAACGGTGGGGTCATGAATAACAACCACTTTACCATCTTTTGTCATCTGCAGATCAAGTTCAATATAATCTGCTTCTAGCTCTACTGCCTTATTAAAAGCTGCCATGGTGTTTTCAGGAGCATGCCCTGAAGCACCTCGATGTGCAACAACTTTGAAGTTACCTTTTATATCATGATGTTTTCTTTTTAAAAATTGAATGCTCTCTCTAAATTTATGTATCATATTCACATTTCCAAGCCCCTTTGCTTGTTCATATTAGAACATCGCTCACAACAAATTCAAATCTTTGAAAGAAAAGGAAAATTCAAGTAAAGTACAATTAAGAATATTGTTAGGAGGTAAAAATTGTGAATGATGTTATTAACACCTTAACAAGTCACCGTTCTTTTCGTCAATATGAAGAAAAACTGGTAGAACAAGAACATCTAAATGCGATTCTTTCCTCTGCTCAAGCAGCTCCAAATTGGATTAATGGGCAGCAGGTTTCTGTAATTGTTATTAAAGATAAAAAGAAAAAGCAAGAGCTTTCTGTTTTATGTGGTAATCAAAAACATATCGATCAGGCACCAGTCTTTTTAGTTTTTTGTGCGGATTTTTACCGAGCGAAAATAGCAAGTGAAATGGAAAATGTTCCTTTTGAAGTAGTAAATGATGCTGATTCTTTATTAGTTGGAGCAACAGATGTTGGGATCGCACTAAGTAATGCAATAACTGCTTCTGAATCATTAGGTTTAGGAACTGTTCCAATAGGTGGGATACGCCGAAGACCACTGGAAGTAATTGAATTATTACAATTACCTGAATACGTTATACCGATATCAGGATTGTGTATTGGTTATCCTTCAGAGGCCCCCGGTTTAAACCCTAGATTACCTAAAGATGCATTTATTCATAATGAGTCCTATAATGAAAACCAACAAAAATATATAGAAGAGTACAACAAGATGTTTAAACAGCATCAACTCAATAAAACAAATGGTCAAAGAGACACTTCGTGGACTGAAAGAATATCGAACTTTTATAAAGGCCCACATTATAATAATAATTACCCTGACGTACCCAAAATGCTTAAAAAGCAGGGATTTACTTGTAAAGATTTATCATAAACCACTTAACTGACAATATTTTCCTTGTCAGTTTTTTATTTATTAATCTAACATGCAATTTAGTTAACATTTCAATAAAAAATGATTTAATGAACGAAAAAAGGTTTTAATCGTACTTAAACCGGGTATAGAGAAATAGTATGTGTTTCTAAGCATCCTTTACTAACTGTGGAGGTGATACATTTTGACTGATGCTATGAAAAATGACAGGAAAAATGAAATTTTAGAATTAACACTTGAGGCAATGAAATCTAATATTAGTAAAGAAGAATTCAAACAATTTTTGAAACAAAAAGCAAAAGAGAAAAACCGTACTTGATTTTCGGTACATATGCTAAAAGGGACAGATTTTTCATTTCTTCTTGAAAAATTTGTCCCTTTTATTTAACAACTTATTTTATCTTCTTAAACTCCTCAATAAACTGCTCAGGATTCGATCGCATTTGAAATGAATACATACCTCTTGTTGTATGTAAGTAAAGAAATCCTATTTCACTAGAAATGATACGATACGAAATATCTAATACATCTTTTAATAAGAAAGTTTCAAAAGAGGTCGAGATCTCACTTGTAGACAATGTGATTTTATGTTGCTCTTCTTTATGACATATACTATTTTCTTCAATATTTCTCGTGACTGTAATATAGGGTAAATTGGCGATTACTTTCACATTGTCCCTCCTTTTGAACTTATTCTTCCTTACTATAAAGATGATCAGAGATATTTTCAACAAATGGAGTCACTTGTCCTGCAGAATAGATAAATAATTCGTGCATCGCTCTTGTGCAGGCTGTATAGAATAGATTTCTTACATCTTCTTCATAATATTGTTCTTTAGAAGCATTGAACAAAATAACAGCATCAAATTCTATTCCTTTTGCAAGATATGCTGGAATGATAATAATCCCTTTTTGGAACTCATTGCTTTTTTTATCGATTAGCTGTACATTCATATGCTGTTTAAGTTCTTGGTAAGCCTGCTGTGACTCCTCTGCAGTTTTGCAAATAATTGCAATCGTTTGATAGTTCTGCAATGTTTTAACTTTATTTTTTATGCTAGCAACAACTTCTGAGAGCTCTGTTTTTTCAATAATAACTGGTTTTGGTCCCTGTCGATTAAAAGGGTCAATTTCATTTTCATTATTAAGAATTTCACGAGTAAATTCAATAATTGGTTTGGTTGAGCGATAACTACGGTTTAAAATAATTTTTTCAATTGACTCTCCCTGAAACAAGTTCATTAATGCTTCAATACCTGATTTGGAATGATGTGAATAGATTGCTTGGTTAGTATCACCTAACACTGTATATCTTGCGTTTGGGAAAAGCTGCTTAATAAATGCAAATTGAAATGCAGAGTAATCCTGTGCCTCATCAATAAACACATATTTCACACTCGTATTCACTTGAAAACCTGTTATTTTTTCCTTTACATATAAATATGGAGTTGCATCTTCATAAGGCAGTCTATCTTGATTAATCTGGGAAATAGTAAAAGAACAAACATCTTTCCACTCTTCTTCTGAGAGGCTTTCATTTTTTCCAACGGTTAAATGGGAAGGCAGTTTAAATAGCTGTCGATATATTTCCTTTATATTTAAAAATAAGTGAGATTTGATTTCTTTTCGGATAGAATGAAAGTGTCGCTTAACAACATATTTACGCCGCATCTTTTCCTCTCGCTCGTAATCATCAAATGTATCTTCAGTAAAATTCCTTTGTTTCGTTAATTTTTCATAGAAAATTTGGTATTCTTCTTTACTTAAAAACTGAATTTCTTCTTCAACCCATGACTTTTCCCTTTCACTTTTTTCCATCTTCTTCAACTGACTTAATAGCCACTCTGAAACAAGCTTCACCCTATTTGAAAGGGAAAGTGCTCCGCTTAACGAATAAAAATACGATGAAATCTCATCAGAACGAAAAATAATGTTTCCTCTAAACGTAATGTTATGAAATAATAACCCTTCTTCACTCAAATAATTCAAATACTGATCAATTACTTTCATAAAATCATAAGATGATTTATAAACAGAAGACATTTTTCTAACTGGATACAATTGTTCATCCTTTGCCGTTAACATGTATTCCATTAAAGTGAAAGGATCTTCCACCTCATACTGATTACGAAGTGAATGTTGTAAATATTGCTGAAATGTTGTTTGCTGCATATTTTCTTCACCAAGTTCAGGTAAAACATTACGAATATAGCTATTAAACATAAAGTTTGGAGAAAACAACAAAATTTCTTCTGCTTGTAAAGTTTCACGATGTTTATATAGTAAATAGGCCATGCGCTGAAGTGCAGCTGACGTCTTACCACTTCCTGCAGCTCCTTGGACAAATAGTAGCTTCCCTTTTTCATTTCGTATTACCTTATTTTGTTCTTGTTGGATGGTAGCTACAATGCTTTTCATTTGGGTGTTTGATTGATCCCCAAGCACTTCCTGCAATAGTTCATCGCCAATTGTAATTCCAGTATCAAACATACTTTTTATGCTGCCGTTTTTGATAATAAACTGACGTTTTAATTTAAGCTCTCCACTAACAACACCACCCGGAGCAGTGAATTCTGCAGAACCTAAAGAATAGTCATAATATAAACTAGAAATTGGTGCACGCCAATCATAGATAAGAAACTCGTCTGTACTCGGATCAAGGTAAGATGCAATTCCTAAGTAAATACTTTCAACCTCCCGCTCCCCTTCTTCCACAAAGTCAATTCTTGCAAAATATGGTGCTTCGATAAGCCGTTTTAAGTTTTTTTCGTCTTGATCCAGATTTTTATGTCGATGCTCTCGTTCAGCTAAAAATTCAGCTTGTTGTTTTATACTTGTTGCTGTTTCACCTGCTTCTACAGCATCATCAAAGTTCACCGTAACATCTTCCCAGAAACTCTTTCTTATTTCGATAATATCTGTTTTCACCGTTGACGTTTGTTTCTGTAGACCCATTAAATCATTTTTTAATTTATGTAGTACATCATTTATTCTAATTTGTTCATCTTGAAGATTTTTATCAAAAGTATCCATTAAATCCCGCCTTTATAGACTATTCTATTGAAACTAACCACTTTTTTTGTTCTCCTATCTTTACATTCTAGACGTATCGTGAAAATCCTACATATTGGAAAGCTTATGTTACTTTTAATAAATTCATTAAAACTTTACAGAATATTTGCTGTCTGTTCATTTTTCATTGCTAAGCTAATAGTAAGAAAAGAAGGAGGGATCTCTTATGACTAAACATAAAATGATCATTCTTTACTGTGTTATTAGCTTACTACTTGTGTCAACCACAGTTTATTCAGCAACAACCTTAACATCAAGCGATGATACGATTGAAATTCATTTACTTGGGCTGAATGATTTTCACGGTCAATTAAACACTCACCACAATATATTAGGCCAAAAAGTTGGTGGAGCAGAGTATGTATCAGCTTATATCAATAAATTTAGAAAGCAATATGAAAACACATTCCTTGTTCACTCAGGCGATATGGTCGGAGGAAGTCCCCCACTATCTGCACTATTCCATGATGAGCCTACAATAGAGTTTTTAAACTACCTAAATGTTGATATAGGAACTCTTGGAAACCATGAATTTGATGAAGGAGTCCAAGAAATGCTTAGATTAGTTGAAGGAAATAATGATGGATCTTTTCCAGGATCTACTGCTACTTATATTTCTGCCAACGTAATAGATAACAAATCAAATTCACCCCTTCTTCCCCCATACACGATAAAAGAGATTAATGGTATAAAATTAGGTTTCATAGGTGCTGTGACTACTGAAACAAATAACTTTGTTATTCCAGAAAACCGTCAAGAAATTACGATTTCAGATGAAGTTGCGTCAATAAATCTCGCAACAGAAAACCTCATCGATCAAGGTGTTCATTCTATTATTGTACTAGCACATATTTCTGCTAAATCCAATTTAAAAGGCGGAAACCCTCAGTTAGATATGATCAAAATGGCTCCTCTCCTACATGATGAAGTGGATGTAATATTTGCCGGTCACAGTCATGGATACGCCAACACTGTTGTTGATAACAAGTTAATTGTCCAGGGCTATGCCTATGGAAAAGCCATTTCAGATGTAAAAATTAAGGTCAATCCACAAAAAGGCCTTTATCTACAGTAAG
>NZ_NUMC01000011.1:0-4658 GCF_002577655.1 Bacillus sp. AFS040349
AGAAGTTTTGACAATACGAAGTACATATTGGAGGGGTAAGTATGGTTCGATTCGGTATTATCGGAACAAATTGGATTACAGAAAGTTTTATCCAAGCTGCAAAAAAAGTAGAAGGTTTTTCTTTAACAGCTGTATACTCAAGAACAACTGAAAAAGCAAGGGAGTTTGCAGACAAACACCTTGCTGAGCATATATATACAGAATTAGAGGAATTCGCAAGCAGCGATAAATTTGATGCGGTGTACATTGCAAGTCCAAACTCATTGCATGCTTCTCAAGCGATTCTTTGTATGGAAAAAGGTAAGCATGTATTGTGTGAAAAACCTATAGCTTCTAATGAAAATGAAGTAAGTGAAATGATTAAGGCTGCAAATAAGTATAATGTTGTCTTAATGGAAGCATTAAAAACGACTCTATTACCAAATTTCTTAGCTATAAAAGAAAACTTACATAAGATTGGAAAAGTAAGACGTTATTTTGCAAGCTACTGCCAATATTCTTCACGCTATGACAAATATAAAGAAGGTACTGTATTAAATGCCTTTAAGCCGGAGTTTTCAAATGGCTCTGTAATGGATATCGGAATTTATTGTATATATCCTGCAATTACTTTATTCGGAGAACCAAAGGAAGTCAAATCCTCAAGCTATATGCTTGAGTCAGGTGTTGATGGAGAAGGAAGTATCCTACTCACATATGATGAGATGGATGCGGTTATCATGTATTCAAAAATTACGAATTCATATGTTCCTTCGGAAATACAAGGTGAAAATGGTAGTATCATTATTGATAAAATACATACACCTGAGAGTGTGAAGATTCAATATAAAGATGGAACAGTAGAGGATCTGACGCAGTCTCAGGATACTGAAAGCATGTATTATGAAGCTAAAGAATTTATTGAACTTGTTACTCAAGGTAAGCATCAATCAGAAATAAATTCTCATCAAAACTCTTTAATAACAGCTACAGTAATTGAAGCTGCTCGTAAGCAAATTGGCTTAGTTTATCCAGCTGATAAATAAGAAATGGGCCGGTTCCCAACAGAGGGAACTGACCCATTTTTTCATTTAGTCTTAATAAGGATCTGCTTCGTGACTTTTCTTTACAGCGTCTTTTGTAGCTTCATTTGCAGCTAATGAACCTAGTCCACCTTGGCCATATTTTGACGTGCCTGATTCACGACCTGGGACTTCACCCATACTCATTTCTTTCATTTCTTTTATTTTCATTTCAATGCCTTCCTTCACACGACGCCCATAATCTTCATCAGCTTGTGTAAAGTGTTCAATCATCGCATCTTGAATTTTTTTATTACATGCTGCAAGTGCTTCAGAAAGGTTTTTTATTAATTCATCGCGCTCCCATTCTTCAAAACTGCGGTATGTGTCACCAGCTTGACCGTAGTTGTTAGGTCGATCAATTGGTGCACTCATTGCTGCAGCATTATATGTTGGCTGATGTGGTGCACGACCTTCTCTACTTGCTTCCTTAAAACCGCCGAGCATTGATGGCTCATAGTTAATATGAGGATTATCTCCGGACTCTTTCGGGTCACGCACATCCATTTGTCCACGTTGCTGATTTGTGCGAACAGGTGCTTTAGGTGCGTTCACAGGTAATTTCAGATAGTTTGCTCCAACACGATAGCGTTGTGTATCTGAGTATGAGAAGGTACGACCTTGTAACATTTTATCATCTGAAAAGTCCATACCATCAACAAGAACTCCTGTACCAAAAGCTGCTTGTTCAATTTCAGCATGAAAATCCACTGGATTACGATCTAACACCATACGTCCTACAGGTAGCCATGGGAACTTATCCTCTGGCCAAAGTTTCGTATCATCAAGAGGATCAAAATCGAGTTCAGAATGGTAATCATCCTCCATGATCTGAACAAAAAGCTCCCATTCAGGATAATCTCCGCTCTCAATGGCCTCATATAAATCTTGTGTTGCATGCCCAACATTTTTTGCTTGAATTGAGTCAGCTTCTTCTTGAGTTAAATTTCGAATACCTTGCTTAGGCTCCCAGTGATATTTCACCAACACTGCCTTGCCCTCTGCATTAACCCATTTATATGTATTTACACCAGATCCCTGCATATGGCGGTATGTAGCTGGAATGCCCCATGGTGAGAAAAGGAATGTGATCATATGTGTTGCCTCAGGTGTACGGGAAACAAAATCAAACATACGCTCTGGATTTGGAACGTTTGAAGCTGGATCTGCTTTAAAAGCATGAATCATATCAGGAAACTTCATTGCATCACGAATAAAGAAAATTTTAAGGTTGTTCCCAACAAGATCCCAGTTTCCTTCTTCAGTGTACATTTTAACCGCAAAGCCGCGTGGGTCACGTGCTGTTTCAGGAGAATCCTTAGCTCCTGCTACTGTAGAGAAACGAACCATTAATGGTGTTTTCTTCCCAGCTCCAGAAAATACTTTTGCGCGCGTATACTTTTCTACAGGCTCATCGCCAACTTTTCCATAGGTTTCAAAATATCCAAATGCACCAGATCCTCGTGCATGTACAACACGCTCTGGTACCTCTTCACGATCAAAATGTGAAATTTTTTCAATGAAGTGATAATTTTCAAGTGTGGCAGGACCACGGTCACCGATCGTACGGATATTTTGATTATCCATAACAGGATGCCCTTGGCGGGTTGTTAATGTATCATCTTGCTCATTTCCAGATTTACTATTATCTAATGATTCATCATTAGAAGCTCCAAACTCTTCATTATATGAATGATCCTTTTTCAATGGTCAGCCTCCTATATAGTAAATAAATCAACATAATCATTTATTTGCTAAAGGTACCAAAAATATACAAGAGTTATTAAAATTTGTATGATCTAAATCAATAGAGTAATCGTTCTCTTATTAAGATCATAAAAGCACAATATCTATTAAGCTAATCTGATAATATGCTATTCTTAGAAAAACAACATAAAGGAGATTCATATGATCGAGAAGGATGATGCATCGTTATATGCTAAAGCTGCCAATAAAGATCGCATTGCTTTTGAACAGTTATATGATCGTTACGAAAAACTTGTTTATTCTTTTGCTTATCGAATAACGAAGGATACGACCTTGTCAGAGGAGATTATCCAGGATGTTTTTATGAAGCTGTGGAATGGAACAAATCTTTATGATGAGAAAAAAGGGAAATTCTCTTCATGGCTTCTAACGATCACAAGAAATAAAGCAATTGACGAAATTAGAAAACGCCAGAGACATACGCATGAAAAAGTAATTGAGAAAGACTCATTAGTTGTAGATGAAGCTTCTACAGAGCAAAAGATAGAACAGAAAGAACAACGAGAAAAAATTCAACAGGCCATGTTAAATCTTAAAATAGAACAGCAGCAAATTATTGAATTATTTTACTTTAAAGGATTAAGTCAGCAAAAGATAGCGGATCAGTGTGAGATTCCGCTTGGAACTGTTAAGGGCAGGATTTGGATTGCATTAAAACACTTAAAAAACATGCTAGGTAAGGAAGGGAGGGACATCACATGACAAATGAACAGTGTATCTCTTTAATTGATTATTACAATCGAACATTATCAGATGAAGAATTAGAGGAATTTGAATCCCATTTAGAAAGTTGTTCGACTTGTAAGCAAGAGTTGGAAGAGTTAATGAGTTTAACGGAAGAATTACCTTACCTTTCTGAACAAATTGATGTTCCAAAAGGAATGAAAGCAAGAGTTCTTGAGAATATATATGCCGAAAGTACGGTAATTGAAGATAGTCATGAAAAAGTTTCAGAACTTCAAGTAGTAGAACTGAAAAAGAAAAGCGGAAGATCGAGATTTTTAATTCCAACATTTGCTGCTGCTTTATTATTATCACTAGCCACAAATGTTTATTTATATAGGGAAGTGACCCAAAATTCCAAAAGTGAGGAGTTCTTGCCAACATCTCAGGTAACGTTACTACCTCCAGATGGTCAAGGGGATGGCATCGCAATTGCCTCTCTTTTATCAGCAGCTGGTCA
This sequence comes from Bacillus sp. AFS040349, assembly GCF_002577655.1. NCBI lineage: Bacteria > Bacillati > Bacillota > Bacilli > Caryophanales > Bacillaceae > Bacillus > Bacillus sp. AFS040349. The sequence continues at coordinate 4,012 of NZ_NUMC01000011.1, forward strand.
GAAGTCGATTCTCCTACAAGCATCTAACTTACCAAAGCTCCAGGATGATGAAGTTTATCAACTATGGGTTCTTGAAGGAGGGCAGCCATATCCTGCCGGGGCCTTTCAAACGAACGATTCCGGTCAAGGTACATTAACATATTCATTAGAGGGACTTGAAGGAGACTGGGATACAATAGCCATTACAGTGGAACAAGAGCCAGATTTACCAACCCCACAAGGAGAGATTGTTTTAGCTGGCGGTATTTAGGTAGATGAATTCTCTTTTTACTAAAGGTATCTTTTCTCATTTTTTAGCAAACAATAATTGTTGAAAAATGCTTTGTAAAGGGGGATTTTAGAATGGCTAAAAGAGACAGTCATAAAAATCAGCAAGAGAAAATGAAAAAAGCAAGTGATGCGATTAACACCGATAAAGACTTTGGAAATGATCTGGCTGAAAGAAATCACAACGAAAAAAGATCTAAATAATGAAGAAGGAGACTGTCCCGGATATATAGGGACAGTCTTTTTATAGGGAGTGTCTCTGAAGAGAATATTGTCTCAATACAGGGGGAATCGGGACAGAAAAGGTCCTGGAGAGGTGGGTGTGTCTCGATACAGGGAGGGATTGGGACATAAGAGGTGTTCCGGCAGAAAGATGTGTC
>NZ_NUMC01000011.1:4741-61126 GCF_002577655.1 Bacillus sp. AFS040349
ATCGGGACAGAAAAGGTCCTTCAGCAGGAAAATGTGTCTCGATACAGAGAGAATCGAGACAGAAAAGGTCCTTCAGCAGGAAGATGTGTCTCGATACGGAGAGAATCGGGACAGAAAAGGTCCTCCAAAGAAAGATGTATCCCAATACAGAGAAAATCAGGACAGAAAAGGTCTCCACAAGAAAAACCTCATCATACACATGTCATAATTGAGAATCAAAACCTTAAATGATCTATAAATTCTGCCCTTTACCAAAAAACTTAAAACTTTTTTTAAAAAAAGTGATCCATTTCAAATTCCCTTTCGTTAGCTTAATAGAAAACCAGAAAGGGGAAATTTAAAAATGAATCTTAAAAAAACACTTCTATCAGTACCATTAAGTTTATCATTATTAGTACCAGTTCAAGGAGCTTTTGCGCAGGATCATTCTAATCATTCCGCAATGACAGCTCCATCAGTAGAAACTCCAGCAGTGGAACTAAGAACAACCTTGGGCCACTTGCTTAGTGAGCATGCATATCTCGCGGTAGAGGTAATGAGAAATGGTGCCTTAGGAACAAAGGACTTTGAAGCATCAGTCGGGGCATTAAATGCAAATACTGAGGACTTATCGAAAGCAATTACATCTGTGTATGGAGATGAAGCAGGTCAGCAGTTTAAACAAATGTGGGAAGAACATATCGGCTTCTTCGTTGATTATGTAACAGCTACTGGAGAAAATGATGAAGCGAAAAAAGAAGAAGCTTTAAAGAATTTAGATACTTACCGTGAAAAATTTTCTCAATTTCTTGAAACAGCAACCGGTGAACGATTAGAGGCAAGTAGTTTGGCTGATGGATTACAAATGCATGTTAATCAGCTTGTAGGTGCATTTGACCGTTACTTAGCAAAAGACTATGAGAAAGCTTATGAATATGAAAGAGAAGCAATTAATCACATGCATATGGTAGCGAAAGGTCTATCAAATGCCATAGCAGATCAATATCCAGATAAATTTGAGGAAACAAATGCAGTAACACCTGCAGCAGATCTTAGAGCATCTTTAAATCATTTATTAACGGAGCATGCAGGATTGGCTGTAGTCGCTATGCAACAAGGGGCAGACGGTGCTGATGATTTTGAAGCAGCTGCGAATGCCTTAAATGCAAATACAGAAGAATTAACTGCAGCTATCTCATCTGTTTATGGAGCTGAAGCAGGAGAACAGTTCAAGAAAATGTGGTCAGATCATATCGGCTTCTTTGTTGAATATGTAAAAGCAACAGGTGCAGGTGATGAGGAAGCGAAAGCACAGGCTTTAGAAAAACTAGATGGTTATAGAGGGGGATTTTCAAAATTCTTAGAAACAGCAACCGAAGGACGTTTACAATCTGACGCTCTTGCAGATGGATTACAAATGCATGTTGATCAGCTTATTGCTGCATTTGATTCATATGTAGCTGGAGATTATGAGAAAGCATATGAAGATGTTCGCGGGGCATATGCACATATGCTAAATCCTGCAAAAGGTTTATCGGCTGCATTTGTTGATCAATTCCCTGATAAATTTAAGTCCATGATGCCTGAAGAAATGCCTAAAACAGGTATGGGTGGAACAGCAAACAGCATGAACGCCGCAGACTTTGCTGCATATGGGCTAGTGCTTGCTGTTATAGTTAGTCTTGGTCTTGTTATTCGAAAAAGATTTGCGAAGAATTAAAAGGAAATTTACACGGTTTCACAATTTGCGAAACCGTGATTTCTTAAAAAAATTGAGGTGTATGCAATGAAACGCATTTACCTATTTGCCTTCCTCAGTATATTCATTGTTGGCTGCCAAGGAGCTCAGAGTGTTAATGAAGAAATGGGATCACACATTGAAACGATACAGACAACTGCAGAATCAGAACAGAAAATAACTCATCAGTACCAAAACGACGAGATTGATAGTCCAATTATTAAAGACAATAGAGAAGGAATCGTACCATTCAAAGTTAGTATACCTTCTATTGATGTGAGTGCCGACATTGAAAAGGTAGGCTTACTTGAAAATGGACAAATGGGTGTTCCAGAAAAATTTGAACAGGTTGGATGGTATAAAGAAGGCATATTACCAGGTGAGCAAGGTAATGCCGTTTTAGCAGGTCATGTGGATAGTAAAACAGGTCCGGCCATTTTTTATCATCTTCATAAACTAGAAGTTGGAGATGAAGTTCATGTCATGAATGAAGATGGAGAGAAACTTACTTTTATTGTTTACGATAAGAAGAGTTTTGACACTGAATCTGCACCTGTAGATAAAATATTTGGTTTTTCTTACCGAAGTAATTTAAATCTAATTACATGTACAGGTGATTTTAATCGGGAAAAAGGGACACATGAGGAAAGGTTAGTCGTATATACGGAATTAGTTGAAGTAGATTAGGAATAATAAACGGCATAGGGTAACATAAAAAGATCTAACCAAAATGGTTAGATCTTTATTTATAAGAATTCTAATTGGTGTCTGAGCTTAAATCCTCTTCTATCTAATTTACACAATAAACGTTTTAATAGCTTCATGTAGATCTTTCATATACGAAGTACCTGCTTTAATACCTAATTGATTAATTAATCTTGCATGTGAAGGGGATAAACCAATCATGTAAGAATCTGTTCCCATTAATTTTAACTCAGTTACTAGTGTTTTGAATGTTTGAATACCCTCTTTCTTTATCTCCCCGATTCCATGAAAATCGAATAAAACACGTTCTACTTGATTTTGGGAAACCTCGGATAACAAACGATAATGATTTAATCTAATCATATTCTCATTTAATTCGCCAAACAACGGTACAAGAACAAGCCCTTTTGTTAGACATATAAAAGGTGCCGATAATTCGACGATTTTTGTAAGAGATTGTTCAAGCTGCTCTTTCTTTTCTAGCAATTCGAAGTTCGTTTCAGAAAGTCGCCTTCGATGAAGTGCAACGGTGTCTATAAGAGTTTGAATTCGATTGTCTTGTTCTATACAAATTAAATGACCTTGATTGTATTCCCAGTTCACCTTAATTTGAAAAAGAGCATAAGGTGATTCTTGAGTTTTCATAACAATCTCTGTTGTGAGGACCTTCTCTGAAAGTAAAGATTGGGCTTTTCTCTTGCTTTCAATATCAACAATATCTAAGAAGTTTAATGCCTCACCAAAGATATCGCAAGCAAAGTCAGAGGCTTCAAGTATATTAAACTCTTGATCGATAGTGAAATAAGGGAGCGGGATATGTTTGATTGTAAGCATGAAAGTTACACTCCTTGTATTGAATGTTGCGCGAGCCATCCTTGAAGTTCTGTTAGTGATGGAAATAATTCAGTTTTGCTAGAGCAGTGCGAGGTAAAGTCATATGTTGATAATAGACGACCTCCTACGATAACAGTAGGTTTATGTGGAAGTTCCTCTAAAACTTTTATATAAGCTTTAAGAATTTCTGCATGATACCAAATAGAAAAAGAAAGTCCGATCACACTTGGTTGCCATTTGTCAGCTGCCTTTACGGCATACTCTAAAGGTAAATTTGCTCCAAGTAATTTTGTTTTCCAACCATATTCTTCAAACAATTGTGCGACCATTTTAAGGCCAATATCATGTTGTTCGTTTTCTAGGCATAAAAACATTGCTTTCTTTGGTTTCATTTGTAAGAATTGATTGTTTTTTGTATAGTAGTTAAACCTTGCGAGTATGTACTCACAAGTGGATGTAGCAAGATGCTCATCAGCGACAGTAATTTGATTAGATTCCCAAAGGTCACCAATATATTGCATAGCTTTTGTAATGAGTTCCTCAAATACTTCTTTTCGAGTGATTTCCTCATCTACTTCGTGAATCAAGATATCCCATGCTGCATCTTGATCTCCTTCAAGAAGGAAGCGGGCAAATTCATGAACCCTCCATGCCATGATATCACCTCATTTTTGAAAGGGTCTGATAAAGCTTTCATTCATTAGATAGGTAAATTTTTGCTTCGTTATTATCTTATCATATTTTTCCTATAGCTGTTCAGACATGATGTTTATTAAACTAGGATTCTTGGATATCAGGACATGAACAATACGATTCAATAATAGAAGAGGAGCGTATTAATCCACTTATACCCTATTCTAGGGTATAATATAGAGATATGATAAGAAGTCAAAAACATTTATATAAAATTACAATGTACAAGTAATAAAGGGGGAATTTGATGGCAGAAATACCGATGGAAGTCCAGAAACAAATGAAAAAGCATCAAGGTTTGTCTAAATCCAAAATTATTAAAAGAGCACTTTTTATATTTATAGGTGCTATTTTAATGGCAGTCGGCTTGGAAATCTTTCTAGTGCCTAATAAGGTTATTGATGGTGGTATAGTAGGGATTTCGATTATATTATCGCATTTGCTTGGTATGAAGCTTGGACTATTTATTTTCCTTTTAAATATACCTTTTTTCTTTATAGGATATAAACAAATAGGGAAAACTTTTGCCCTTTCTACAGTATTTGGCATATCTGTTTTATCAGTAGCAACGGCTTTATTGCACCCTGTTCCTGCTTTTACAGAGGATGTTCTTCTAGCAACAGTATTTGGTGGAATCATTCTTGGTATAGGAGTAGGAATTGTTCTAAGGTACGGTGGATCTCTGGATGGTACGGAAATATTGGCTGTTCTTTTCAATAAAAAACTACCATTTTCAGTTGGAGAAATTATTATGTTCTTCAATATTTTTATTCTTGGTAGTGCTGGATTTGTGTTCGGATGGAACAGAGCAATGTATTCTTTAATCGCCTATTTTATAGCGTTTAAAACGATTGATATCGTACTTGAAGGTTTGGATGAATCAAAATCAGCATGGATCATTAGTGATAATTATCAAGAAATTGGTGATGCAATACTAGCTCGTTTAGGTCGTGGTGTTACATTTTTAAACGGTGAAGGTGCATACACTGGTGATAACAAAAAAGTGATTTTCTGTGTGATTACGCGGTTGGAGGAAGCCAAATTAAAATCAATCGTTGAAGATTTAGACGAGTCCGCCTTTTTGGCTGTCGCAAATATTGCTGAAGTAAGAGGTGGCCGATTTAAAAAGAAAGATATTCATTAAATATAGAAACTCTATAGTTGCTGACTATAGAGTTTTTGTTTTGAGCAAAATTTTCATTTCAAATTAGACTATTTCATTACTTCCTTTCATACCCATAATTAATGGACAAGAATAGGTAAGGGTGGGAGAGAATGGAGGATTTAATTCTTAATGTATTGGACTGGCTTACAAGTTTTGGATATTTAGGCATTGCAATTGGTCTTATGCTTGAGGTTATTCCTAGTGAGATTGTACTTGGTTATGGTGGGTACATGATCGTGCTGGGAAAAATTGGCTTCATTGGAGCTATTGTAGCTGGAGTGGTGGGAGGAACGATTGCTCAACTTTTCTTATATTGGCTTGGTAGCTTAGGTGGGAGGCCTTTTCTTGAAAAGTATGGGAAATACTTACTGATTAATAAACACCATTTAGAATTATCAGAAGAATGGTTTGAAAAATACGGTTCAGGTGTTATTTTTGGAGCTAGGTTTATTCCAGTTGTGAGACATGCAATTAGTATTCCAGCGGGAATATCAAAGATGTCATTATGGAAGTTTACATTTTACACAGTAGCAGCTATGATTCCTTGGACAATTTTCTTTCTATATTTAGGTGTGAAATTAGGAAATAACTGGATGTATATTAAAGAAACAGCAAAACCATATTTTCTTCCACTTACATGCTTCGTTATATTAATGGCGGTTGTATATTTCCTTGTGAAAAAGTTTAAAAATCCTCATACAAATTAAAAGTTATCCAACTGGATAGCTTTTTTAGTTGCTAAAGTATTGCTTTTTTAAAAATAGCGGAATATAATAATTCATGCAATCAGTTAAATATTATTCAAGTTAAGTATTATGTAGTGATAAGAGTAATCACTGCTTTTTATTTTCTTAAATACTTAATCTAGTTAAATATTAATTAATTATAATAAATTGAGGTGTAAATATGGAGCACTTAAGTCATAAGGAAAAAGTTACAATTATGATCGCCATTATTGGTGCAATGTTCTTTGCTGCAGTTAACCAAACGATAGTGGGAAATGCGCTGCCGAAGATTATTGCTGATTTAGGTGGATTGGATTACTATAGTTGGGTGTTTACCATTTATATGCTAACTTCAGCGATTACGACGATTTTAGTTGGGAAATTATCCGACATATATGGACGCAAGCCGTTTATTTTAACTGGTATTTTTATTTTTATGATTGGTGCCTTCTTATCAGGATTATCTAAGGATATCATTCAGTTGATTATTTATCGAGGAATCCAAGGATTTGGTGCAGGTATGATTATGTCAACAGCCTTTACAGCTGTAGGAGACTTGTTTGCACCCCGTGAAAGAGGTCGCTGGCAGGGGGCAATGGGTGCTGTATTCGGAATTTCAAGTGTATTCGGTCCGACTTTAGGTGGCTACATTGTTGATAATCTTGAGTGGAAATGGGTTTTCTGGGTGTTCCTACCATTAGGGATTGTAGCGGCTATTCTTATCTGGAGGTTGTTTCCTAAAATGGAGAAAAAGGAAGGGGAGTCTGTTGATTATCTTGGTTCAATTTTTCTAACTGGGACAATTGTTCCCGCCTTATTGGCTTTCTCTTGGGCAGGAACAAGATATGATTGGAATTCCTCACAAATTATTGGTTTATTTGCAGGAGCAATTGTGTCTTTCGTTATCTTTGTTTTAGTGGAGAAAAAAGCAAAAAGTCCAATTTTACCTTTATATTTGTTTAAAAACAGTATTTTTACGATTTCAAATGTGATTGGATTTGCAATTGGTGTTGCCATGTTTGGAGGTGTTATGTATATCCCATACTTTGTGCAGGGGGTATTAGGATTTACTGCAACTCACTCAAGCTTTATAACAATGACCATGACGTTAGGTTTAGTGTTTGCAAGTAGTGTTGGAGGACAAATCATTTCTAAGACAGGGAAATACAAACTTCAAGCAATTATTGGCCTAATTGTAACAACTGTAGGGATGTTCTTGTTCACAACAATGGACGCTGAAACATCACAATGGACGTTAATCTCTTATCTTGTTTTAGTAGGAATAGGTATTGGAGTAGGAATGACAGTATTTACGCTAACTGTTCAAAATGCAGTTGAGCAAAAATTTTTAGGAGTTGCAACAGCAACATCACAATTATTCCGTTCAATTGGTGGTACTGTTGGGGTTGCTTTGATGGGAACAGTTTTAAATCAACGTATGAGCGATAATATGGCTGAATCATTAAAAGGGGTTCAACAGCAAGCTGCTTCTGTTCCTCCGGAGATGCAGGAAAACTTACAAGCATTGCAAAATCCACAGTTACTATTAGATCATGAAAAGCTATCACAAATTCAGCAAAGTATGCCGGCTGAAATGGTAAGTTTATTTGAGAAGTTCGTTACTATGCTTCAAGACTCATTAAGCTTTGCTCTGTCGGGCGTATTCATGACGGCAACAATAGTCATGATTGCTGCAGTAGTTCTTACTTTCTTCTTAAAAGAAATCCCTTTAAGAAGCTCAAGTACACCAAAAACAGAGCAGCAAAAAGAAATTCAAGCAAAACAATCATTAACAAAGCAACCTGTATAAAGAGAGGATAACCTCTCTTTTTTGTTACATAAAGAAAAGTATTAGTGGAAGAATGGTAGTGATTGAAAGAATGGAGGTGAATACGAATGGATCAAAAAGAACAAGAATTTTATGATAATGAAGTATTTGCTCAAGCTCAAGTTGTTCAGCATCCTAAGGAAAAAAATCATACGGCTTTAGTTCTAGATCAATCATTTCACCTGCTGTCGGGTAGTGATTTAACATCTGATGATTCTGTGAATGAATAAAAAACCAAAGGCTCAAATGAGATGATCATTTGAGCCTTTATTTTAGTTCAAGTGGTATAATTTTACACTATAGAGAGAATTCACTTTGGGAGAGGATCGTATGATAAGAGCTGTATTGTTTGACTTAGATGGTACATTGTTAAACCGTAATTTATCGCTTCGAAAGTTTATTGAGGATCAGCACATACGCCTAAATTTAAAGCATATACCAATCGACCAATACATTAGTCGTTTTATAAAACTAGATCAACACGGATATGTATGGAAAGATAAAGTGTATGCTAAATTAATTGAAGAGTTGAAAATAAAGGATCTAACAGCCTCTCAATTACTTAAGGATTACCTTTCGTTTTTCCCAAGGCATTGTACTCCATTTGATAATCTAGAAAAAATGTTAGTCACAATAAAGCAACAAAATATTAAACTTGGTATGATTTCAAATGGATTTAGTCAATTTCAGATGGACAATATTAAAGCGTTAAAAATTGATCATTATTTTGATACTATACTGATCTCTGAATACGAGGGAATAAAAAAGCCTGATCGCGAGATTTTTATGAGAGGGTTATCTAAGTTGGGAGTATCTCCAAAGGAAAGTATCTTCGTAGGGGATCATCCAGTAAATGATATTGAAGCTGCAAAAAAAGCGGGGATGAAAACTATCTGGAAGAAAAATACCCATTTTAGCCATGCTCCTGCTGCTGATTATTGTGTTACGGATTTATTTGAGATCATTGATATCATTGAGAGAGAGAAAGGTAAAGAAGTATAAAGTTTGTTGCAACCTTCCTCAAGTTCCATCATCAAAAAAAAAGTATCGACAAAACAGGCTGTCCCATTGAATGGGGCAGCCTATGAATATTAATTAATTTTTTTAAATTGTTTTTTTAGGATATTTGGCTTGTTAAGTCCTCTTTCGGTAATCTCTTTTTCTAGCAGCTTAATAAAATCTGGACTTAAATGTAATTCACTAGCTTCTTGAAAACTATTTAATAAAGTTTTATCTGATAGTTTTGAAAACCTCATAGTATCATCCTTTACTTTATCGCTCTCTATTTATTTACCACATAGAGTATACTGTTAAACGACTTTATGTAAAAAGATGTAGAAATTTTGTTTAAGGTTTTTATAAGATATGTGATAAGTAAAGCTGTAATGAGGTAGATAACAGTTAAATAAACGTTTGTTTAAACTTTATACCTTGGTCATTACAGGTCATCAAAGCCGTTATCAGCATGATTTACCTTCGTATATTGTCGTGATTTTTGTTCGAAGAAATCTGATTTACCAAGATCTACTTCTTCATATGCTTTGATCCACTTTAAAGGGTTTGAGCGATATCCCTCAAATGGGCGTTCATATCCCAACTGATTGCAACGGACATTTGCATAAAATTTAATATAGTCCTCAACATCTTGAATATTAATTCCATCCATTTTGTTGCCTATAATAAAACGTCCCCATTCAATTTCTAGCTCAGCAGCAGTAATGAACGTTTCTTTGACAAACGACGCAAGCTCTTCGTTATCATACTCAGGATATTGTTTTAATACTTCTTTAAAAATTTGAACAAATAAATCAACATGAATTTGCTCATCACGGTTTATGTAGTTAATCATAGTGCTAGTTGCTACCATTTTTTGATTGCGTGCTAAATTATAGAAGAAGGCAAAACCCGAGTAGAAGAAAAGACCTTCTAATATCACATCATAAACAATTGATTTTAGAAGGTGCTCAACAGTTGGCTGTTCAGCAAATGATTGATATCCGTTTGTGACAAACTCATTACGCTTTCTTAATATTGGTTCATTTCGCCAGTATTCAAAAACTTCATCTTGCTTTTGTTTTGATACTAAGCTAGATAATACATAAGAATACGAGTGATTATGAATAACTTCCTGTTGTGCTAGCATGATCATTAATGCGTTAATACTTGAATCAGTAATGTAATCTGATACTTTTCCCGCATAATCAGTTTGAATACTATCTAAAAGGGCAAGAAGACCAATAATTTTTAAAAATGCATCCTGCTCATCATTTGTTAAGCTTGGATATTGTTTAATATCTTGAGCCATATTGATCTCAAATGGCGTCCAGAAGTTTGCAAGCATTTTTTTATAACGAGGATATGCCCAAGGAAACGCAACGTCATCCCAGTTTAAAACGTTTGAGCTTTCTCCATTAATAATAGCTGTTGAGCGATTGGGAGCATTTGCATCCATAATTTTGCGTTTCGATAATGTGGTGTTCTGCATACTTATTACTCCTTTATTTGAAAAAAGTTTATAGAGCGTCTCAAAACTAAAGACGCTCTCTTGTTAACTAGCGCATGAGTCACATTCTTCAATTGTGCTGGAAGTTGAACGTAAGTAATACGTAGTTTTTAATCCTTCTCTCCATGCTGTTATGTGTAAATCAAGTAAATCCTTAGCTTTAATCGTGTTTTGCACATATATATTAAATGAAATGGATTGATCAATATGATGCTGTCTAGCAGCATTTTGTTTGATGCTCCATTTTTGGTCAATAAAATAGGCCGATTTATAATACCAAGTTGTTTCAGGATTCAAATCAGGAACAGTAACCGGAATCTTATAATCTTTCTTTTCTTCTGAGTAAACCTTTTGGAATATTGGGTCAATACTAGCCGTGCTGCCTGCAATAATTGAAGTTGATGCATTAGGCGCAACTGCCATTAAATAACTGTTACGAATTCCATGACTTTGAACATCTTTCTTGAGAGAATCCCAATCAATATCACTTTCGTTTGAGGAATAACCTCTTTTTTCGAAGTAGGAGCCTGTTTCCCAGTCAGAGCCTTTAAATACAGGATAAGCACCTTTTTCTTTTGAAAGCTCCATGCTAGCTTGAATTGTTAGATAAGAAATTCTTTCATATAGCTTGTCCGCGTAGGTAACAGCTTCCTCGTTTTCCCATTTTAATTGCTTCAGGGCAAGAAGGTGATGCCATCCGAATGTTCCTAAACCGATTGCTCTATATTTTTCATTTGTTAATCTAGCTTGAAGAACAGGAATTGTATTAAGGTCAATAACATTGTCCAGCATTCTTACCTGGATAGGAATAAGTGTTTCTAAAACATCATCTGTAACAGCTTTTGCAAGGTTAATAGAGGAAAGGTTACATACAACAAAATCACCTGGTGTTTTTACTGTAATGATTTTTCCATCCTCAGTGAATTGCTCTTCAACTGTTGTCGGACTTTGATTTTGTGTGATTTCTGTGCACAAATTGCTGCAATAAATCATTCCTTGGTGTGAGTTGGCATTCTTGCGGTTTACCTCATCTCGATAGAACATATATGGAGTACCAGCTTCTAACTGACTGATCATAATTCGTTTCATAATATCAATCGCAGGGACTTTTTCCTTAGATAACTGTTCATTTTGAACACAGTCCCAATAGCGCTCTCTGAAGCTTCCTTGACCTTTTTGTTCATCATAATAATCTTCGATGCTAAAGCCCATTACTTTACGAACTTCATGTGGATCAAATAAGTACCAATCACCACGTGCTTCAACCTGCTCCATAAATACATCAGGAATACACACACCGGTAAATAAGTCATGTGTCCGCATTCTTTCATCACCATTGTTCAACTTCGAATCAAGAAATGAAAAGATATCTTTATGCCACACATCTAAGTAAACAGCGATGGCTCCTTTACGTTGACCTAATTGATCAACGCTTACAGCAGTGTTGTTAAGCTGCTTCATCCATGGAATAACACCAGAAGACACCCCTTTGAATCCACGGATATCACTACCACGGCTTCGAATTTTCCCAAGATATGCACCAACACCTCCACCAGATTTTGAAAGATTGGCAATATCAGTGTTACTATCAAAAATTCCTTGTAAACTATCATCGATTGTATCAATAAAACAACTCGATAATTGACCAACAGGTTTTCCTGCATTTGATAAAGTAGGTGTTGCAACGGTCATATAAAGGTTGCTCATTGCCCAATACGCTTGTTTTACAAGCTCAAGACGATGATCTTTGTTTTCATTTGCCATTAATGTCATTGCAATAATGACAAAACGCTCTTGAGGCAGTTCATATGTTTGTTTACTAAAGTCACGTGTTAAATAACGGTCTGCTAATGTTCTTAGTCCAATATATGTAAAGAGGTTGTCATTTTCCGGCTTAATAAAGGAACCAATTTGTGAAAGTTCACTTTGAGAATATTGGTCAAGAAGCTTTGAGCTGTAAAGTCCCTTTGAGACGAGAGTGTTTACTAAATCATAAAAATCTCCATATTTTTGCTTTTTGTCATAACCTCTGTTTTCTGCAGCTTCTTTATACAATTTTGATAAGTAGATTTGCGCACAAAAATATGTCCATTCCGGCTCTTGTTCATTTATATTTGATAATCCTTCTAGAATGAGTAAATTAGTAAGTTGATCCGTAGTATAAGACTCTCTTTGTACGATCGTGTTTTGGATTCGTGTTAAGTAGTCATCTATATGTAGAGAAGGGAAGTTTTGATGAATGCTTTCAATGTATGAAGTTAATTTAGATATGTCAAATGCTTCCTGGTTGTTTTTGTTGTTATAAATAATAGGGGATGTTGCGATGCTCATAAATATTCCTCCATCTGTTGAATTAGTAACTCAGGGGGAGAGATAAAACGACAGAGGAGAGTTCAAGGCAAAAAAAGCTTGAATGATCAGCTATCGTCTCACCTTCTCAGTCCCCGAAGAAATTGAAACTTCCACAAGATGCAGGTAGGTCTCCTGACTTATGCTCGTCCTACTATGAGTCCTTCCCATACCTAATATGTACAGTGGATTTCTCAATTCGTCACATTTACAGTTGCGGGGACAGTTCTGGAATTGCACCAGATTCCCTTTTCAGCCTTAATTGGCACCTGAATCTCGTAAAATACAATATATAGTTTTTTGTTTTGGTTAATAAATCAATATATAGTTATAATTAGATATATTTCCATGATATAGCACATATACAAAATAATCAACCAATTGTTTTCGTTTGTCGAAAATTATCTAGATTGATAGAAACTTGTAAAGGAAAGAGGGCTGTCAAAATAAATGACAGCCCCTTTCTTTATACACGTTTACTTAAAAATCCATATATAACTGTGAATATTGGTGATAGGTATAAAAAGAACGCAAATGGTAAAAACGCTAAAACGGGTACACCAAGTGTTTGAGCGAAGAAAGCTCCGCTAACTCCCCATGGAATTAAGGGATTAAGTAATGTTCCGGCATCTTCAAGTGTTCGTGATAAATATTTGCGATCTAGCTTGATTTTATCGTAAAGACCTTTAAACGTTTGACCTGGGATAAGAATTGATAAGTATTGTTCACCGGTTAATAGGTTTACGCCAAACGATGAAGCGGCAGTTGATAGTATAAGCTGTCCCTTTGACTGTATACGTTCAATTAATCCATTTAATAGTGTAGGGATAATGCTTAATGTATTAAGTAATCCACCAAAGGCAAAGGCAATTAAGATAAGTGAGATGGACCACATCATTGATTGTAGGCCGCCACGGTTTAGCATATTACTAACCTGTTCATTTTCTATAGAATAAGAAGTTCCATTTTGTAAAACTGTTAGAAATTCATTCAGCATTAACCCTTGAAAAACGATGGCTGTTATTCCTGCTGTTATAATACCAATCACTAAAGATGGGATAACCGCGACTCTTTTTATAGCCAGAATAATAACTATAAGAGGTGAAAACAATGTGATAAAGCTAATGTTAACTTGAGATTCAATAATAGAAATCATGTTTTTCATGTCATCGATTGACGTAAAGTCAATAGGAGTAATTCGACCTAAAATAAAAAAGATCAGGGCTGCAATTAAAATGCTTGGTAAAGTAGTGAATGTCATATGTTTAATATGAGTAAACAAATCTACAGATGAAACACCAGAAGCGAAGTTTGTTGTATCGGACATTGGAGACATTTTATCACCAAAGCATGCGCCTGAAATAATTGCCCCAGCAACCCATTCAATTGGTAAGCCTGCTGCCATACCTGCTCCCATTAAAGCAACACCAATTGTGCTAACTGTTGTAAAGGAGCTTCCTACTAAACTTGAAATGACCATACATGAAAAAAGGGAAGTCATTAATAAGTATTCTGGATTAATAACAGTTAAAGCATAAACCATAACTGTTGGAATTGTCCCGCTACTCATCCAAGCACCAATTAATACACCTATAAGTGCCAATATAATAATAGGTTGAATTCCATTTTGAATTCCTTGGACAATACCTGTCTCTAATTCTTTCCATTTGAATTTATTAAGTAAGCCAATGATTGAGATTAGAACTAAACAAATAAGTAAGGCAATATGTGGTTCTGTTTTTAATACAAATAAACTGGCAAATATCGTTGCTAATACCAGTAACAAGATTAGTAACGATTGTTGAAAAGTAAAGTTTTTTATTTGATCATTCATGGTATACTCCTTTATAGCTTGAACGCTTTTGTGCTTTTTCGTACAAAAGTATTATACCAATCTAGTTTTTTCTGTCAATCGAAAATAGAAAATGATTAATATATAAAGATATTATGTGTTTTGTTTTATTGATATACTATTCTTTTTTGAAATTGAAGTGCATAAAAAAGACCAATGAAATCCCATTGGTCTTAAACAAAACTCTATATTGTTCTAGCCATTACTTTTAGATTTTCGGAAGTTTCAGCAATTGATTTTACGTTATTTGAAACATCGTTAATAACATTTGTAAAGTTCATTAAATCTGTTTTAGATTGTTCGCTTTGCTGTTTGTTTTTATTCATGATTTCAAGGATGTTATCAAAGAATGAGTTCATGTCATTCATTTGATCAGTTCCTTTAGTTGTTAGCTCGGCAACATGATTAATAGAACCGGAAATACTATCAATTTGGTTATGAATATTTGTGATTAAGCTTGATACACCTTGAACTGAATTTTTTGTTTCTTCAGCAAGCTTACGAACTTCACTCGCAACAACGGCGAAACCTTTACCATATTCACCTGCACGTGCTGATTCAATAGCAGCATTTAGAGCCAGTAAATTTGTTTGTTCTGCAATAGCGGTTACAATTGAAACAACTTGATTAATTTTTTCAGACGTTTGTTCTAGCGACTTCATTTGTTGTAGAATTTCAACTGTACTTTTCTCGATAGAAGACATTAGGTCATTTTGTTTTTCTAGGTCATTTTTTCCGTTGTGTGCTTGTCCTTCTGCAGTTGAAGCTGCTTCATAGCGGTCTGCTGAATAAGAAGCAATTTCTTGCGATTGAGCAAGAATTTCCTGAATAAATGCATTTGTATTCTCACTTGCTTCAGCTAGCTGGATTGCAAGTTGGTTTACCTCGGCACGTATTTGCTCCTTGGCAGCTTCTGCTTCATCACGAACTTTAGCATATTCATTATCATATGCTTCTAAAACAATTTGCTGTTCCAAATTAAAGAGTTTGCTAATACTTTGAACAACGGTAATGATTTCTTTCTTTGTATTAAGATGAGGTTCCACTGTATCAATGATTGAATTAAGTAGTTGCTGAAAAGCAGCCATATACCATTTTGCTTCAAGACCGATCTTTACGTGAATATGAGCAATTCTTCTCATTCGTTTTACATCTTCATCATCAAGATTACCGTTAAACATTTTCATAATATGTGTTTTTAAGGTTTGCTGTAAACGCTCTACTGAGCTATGTTCATTAATAATGCCCATAAGACCACTATCTGCTTCAAATGAAGAGTAAAATGCGCGAACAATTTCCTCAATATTTTCTTCAATATATGGTTGTATTGATAAAGCAGTTACCAAATCATCTTTTGTTAAATCGATCATTCCAATCTGCTTTTTTACTTCAACTTCTGATATATTTAAAACAACTGCAGAAACGTGTTGATTCCTAATGCTGTCACTTAGTGCCGATGTTGTTGTTTTTTTCTCTTTTTTAAACAAAATTCCCATCAATCCATTCCCCATTTCAAAATTTATACTTATTAGGTATATCGGCATGTTTAAGGTAAATATGAAGTGATTTGACAGAAATTTAAAAATTAAAATAGTGGAAGAGTATCTCTTCCACCAATGTGTATGATTATTTAGCTATTAATACTGGGATGGAAGCACGTTGTGATACTTTTTCACTAACGCTTCCAAAGATTAATTTTTTTAGGCCGCTCATGTCTCGACTACCAACGACAATTAAATCTCCATTGTTTTCTTTTGCATAAGTAACAATTCCTTCAGAAGGTTCACCATATGAAACGGCAACGTCTGCTTGTACATGATGACGATCTAAAATTTGCTTGGCTTCATTTTCTAATGCCATTATATGCTGACTATTTTTTTTGTTTACAACCGTTTCTCTATCGCTACTGTGTTCCTTAGGTATTGGGACAACAGGAATATTTCCTACTCCGCCAACAGGGTACGAGTGTACAGGCGATAACAATGGAGTGCTAGCTTGATCAACACCTTCTGTAAACAAGTTCTCTTTATGAATATAAATAACAGAAAGGTTGGAGTCCATTTTCTTACTCATACGAATTCCTAATTCTAGTGCTTCTTTACTATCATCTGTTCCATCAAAAGCAACAACTACATGTTTTAATGAATTCAACTCAATCATCCTTTCTTATTTGTTCTTTACCCTATTTGTATATATCTAATCAAGCTTTATCTGTTAAAAAATTAAATTAAGTAAAAAGCCAATAACGACAATGGCTCCAACAATCATAAACAAAGTTCTGATCATAGTGACATCCTCCATTCCATAAAATTAAAGTTTCACTTTCATCGCTGGTTGAATGATACGCTGCCTTTTCTGTGCAGTATTTGTAGAACATATTTCTTTAAAGTCATTTACTTTTAAGTGAGGATAAGGTCCATCAATCGCTATATTTATTTCTTGTCCATTTTTAATCATTAATAAATAAGTGAGTAAAGCTGGAAGATTTGCTGTATTGATTACATGTTTGTTTTTAGTAACTAAGTAGATTTTTCCTTCATATGATTTCGCCAGTTGAGTGATCTTCATAACCTGATCAATACGAATTTGTTCTTCGACTTTTAAGCTAAAAGTAATTAATTTATTCATATGAATTCCTCCATAGAAAGAATGTGTTGGTTATTTTACGGATACATACCTCCATAATTAAATTTAGAAACCTAACAACATAAAAATCCTACTATAGTCCTTATTGGAATACGCTGTTGCTAAGATGGTAAAAAAACAATTAAAAAAGCCATGGAAAACATTCATCTTTATTAGGAAAAACGGTATATTATAGGTAGTGGAAGAGAAAGGAAGTTGGGGATGGAAAAAGTAAAATACATAAGCATGCTTTCTGCAGTCTTCACACAGATCGCGGGTATTATCTTTTTATTTATAAACATAACGATCGCAGTTGGACTATTTTTAGCTTATTTTATTTCATTACTTATTTTAGTCGTTGCGTTTATAAAAATAAGACTAGATGAAAAAAAGGAGGATGACAAAAATGATTATCGTGACTACTGAAACTGTACCAGGTAAGGAAACAAAGGAATATAAGGGCTTTGTAAGGGGAAGTACTGTTCAATCTAAGCACATTGGAAAAGATTTAATGGCGGGACTAAAAACCATTGTCGGTGGAGAACTCAAGGAGTACACAGAAATGATGGAAGAAGCCCGACAAAAAGCAATCGGTCGTATGGTTGATGATGCAAAAGCAAAAGGAGCTAACGCGATTGTTTGTATGAGGTTAGAATCCTCAGCTGTTATGCAAAATGCTTCAGAAATAATTGCATATGGTACAGCTGTAACAGTAGAAGAGTAGAGCGATGATCATGGATAATAACCCCAGTTGCATAGTGACTGGGGTTATTTATATTTGTTTAGGAATATAGCGTATTTATGTCAACTCGCTGGTAGTAAGTTGTGTAGAGTTTTGTGATAGTAAGAGAATCGGGACAGATGAAGGTGTGTGGATTGCGAATGTGTCCCGATAGAGGGAGAATCGGGACAGAGAAAGATGAGTGAGTAACGGTTGTGTCCTGATAGAGGGGGAATCGGTACAGAGAAAGGTGTGTGCATAGCGTTTGTGTCCCGATAGTGGGGGAATCGGTACAGAGGAAGGTGTGTGCATAGCGTTTGTGTCCCGATAGAGGGAGAATCGGTACAGAGAAAGGTGTATGCATAGCGTTTGTGTCCCGATAGTGGGGGAATCGAGACAGAGAAAGGCGTGTGAGTAACGGTTGTGTCCCAATAGTGGGGGAATCGAGACAGAGAAAGGTGTGTGAGTAACGGTTGTGTCCCGATAGAGGGAGAATCGAGACAGAGAAAGGTGTGTGAGTAACGGTTGTGTCCCGATAGAGGGAGAATCGGTACAGAGAAAGGTGTATGCATAGCGTTTGTGTCCCGATAGTGGGGGAATCGAGACAAAGAAAGGTGTGTGAGTAACGTTTGTGTCCCGATAGTGGGGCAATCGAGACAAAGAAAGGTGTATGAGTAACGGTTGTGTCCTGATAGTGGGGGAATCGAGACAGAGAAAGGCGTGTGAGTAACGGTTGTGTCCCGATAGAGGGAGAATCGGGACAAAGAAAGGTGTGTGAGTAACGGTTGTGTCCCGATTGTGGGAGAATCGAGACAGAGAAAGGTGGTTTGTGTCCCGATAGTGGGGGAATCGGTACAGAGGAAGGTGTGTGCATAGCGGTTGTGTCCCGAGCAAAAAAAGAGATCATGCCTCAATAAAACAAAAAAGCCAGTTTCAGCCATTACCTTCACAAATCCTCGCATCCCCGTAAATTCTCCCCAATAACCTTAATTGCTTTGTCTAAACACCCTATTAAATTACAACAATCTTTCCGAAAAAGCTTATCTTAATCACTAATAACAAATGCCTACCCGTTTATAAACAAACTCTTCTTTAAATAGTTGATCATATGTAAAATGAGCAGTATCTTCAACAGAAATTTCTTTTCCGTCTAGTGGTAAAAAATCAGTGGAGTAACGATATTGTTTTGTTAATTTTCCATCAGGAAGGTAAGTTGGACAGATGATTGTCCATTTTAAAGGGCTGCTTTTCAACATATTAAATGCTGCTAAATGCTCTTCTGCCGCTCTTGTAGTTCTACGGCGTGATTCAGTTGATTGAAAACGAAAAAGCTCCGGTTGTAGACGTGATTGCAAAATTCCTGCAGTGCCAATTGTGATGATTCGTGTAATGTTGTTAGCTACCATTGCTTCAATCATATTTGGAGTGGCAAGAGAAAGAGTTTGTTGACCATCAGTGTTCAATGCGCTCACAACTGCGTCACTGTCGCTTATAGCTAGCCCTACATCTTTAAAGTTAGTTGCATCACCTTTTATGATTCTTAAATTAGGGGAGGTGATTATTTTTTCAGGAGATCGGACAAGAGCTGTTACAGAATAACCATCTGATAAAAGAAAATTCAATATTTCCTTTCCAACACGGCCAGTTGCTCCAAATAAGGTAATCTTCTTCATATTTTCACCTCTTTCCATTTGTTAATACTATACCGAACTTTTTATTTTTAGGAAAATATCCTGTATACATTAAAAAATTAAAAAGCTGACATACTAAATGTCAGCTCGATTAAAGCTTCTTTTTTGCTTGTTCCCAATAGTGAATTTGGGGAAATCGTATATGAACAATATATTCATGAAATAAAGTGTATCCAACAAATCCAACTTGTTTCCAATCAATCGCATCAAACATGGATCTCAACTCCTTTTTGTATATTTCAGGAGAGTTTAATGTGTGAAAAGTCTACTACGAATAAAGATGAGGTTTATATACTATATGGTTTTAATGACTTGTTTGATACATACAAAAGAAAGAGGCCGACACGATTGTGCCGACCTCTTAGCCAATTATATGAAATTGTTATTGTTGAGTATAACCGCTCATAGATTGTTGAGCCATTGATACTAAACGCTTAGTGATTTCTCCACCTACAGAACCGTTAGCACGTGAAGTAGTTTCTCCACCAAGGTTAACTCCGAATTCAGAAGCGATCTCATACTTCATTTGATCGATAGCTTGAGAAGCTCCAGGTACTAAAAGTTGATTTGACGAATTGCTGTTGTTTGAGTTTTGTGACATTTCTATTCATCTCCTCATAGGTTTTTTTGGTTGGGTTAGTTGGAGTTGCACCAACGTATGAAGAAAGCTTGTCCTTCATAGCCTTGCTCGGCGTAACCCATTAATTTAAGTTGATGTGTTGTTTGTGTTTGTTTGTTGTTACTAAGTATTATGGATCTTTTTTTTTATTATATACATTTTTTTTTTTGAGAAATTTTCAGTTGCTGTTTTTGCTAAATAATTTGAACTGAAATTTTCTTGGTTGATTGTTTAGTATTATGAGCGGCTTTCTTTGAAAGTATGCAAAAATATAAAAAAGAATTTTAAAAAGTTATAAACTTAACTGAAAGAAGCTACATAAAAGCTTCTTTGTTGAGAGATTCTAGACATATGAGATTGATAAAGGGGCTGAAATGATGCATTTGTGTCCTTTATGTAATGGACTTGAGGAAAGGATCATTCAATGTCCAAATTGTAAAACAGTTATGGAAGACAAGGGGAAGGTAACGGATTATTTTGATGATTATAGCGCATATATGGATATTGATATGATGAAGATGTATGACGGGCAATTAACATCTCTAGAAGATCATTTGTGTTTGCATTACTTTTATTGTCCTAGTTGTCAGCATCAAGAAACAAATATTATTCAGGAATAGAAAACGAGAGGGAACCAACGGTCCCTCTCGTTTTTTCTATCAGATATTATTTTTCGCCAGCAGGACGAATACGTACTTCTGTTTCTGTGTCAAAGAAGTGAGCTTTGTTCATGTCTAATGCTAAGTCGAGTGATTGACCTGGCTTTACATCTGTACGAGAGTCAACACGAGCTACGAAAGATTGACCATCGATTTCAGAATAAAGCATTGTTTCAGCACCCATTAACTCTGCTACTTCAATTTTAGCTGTGATTTTAGTTCCTTGAGATGATTCGATGAATACAGGCTCATCATGGATTTCTTCTGGACGAACACCCATTAGAATTTCTTTGTTTACATAGCCTTGCTCACGAAGGTACTTCATTTTACCTTCTGGTACAGCTACTGAAGTAGTACCGAAAGAGAATTTACCATCTGTAAGAGTTCCTTTAAAGAAGTTCATTGCAGGTGATCCGATGAATCCGCCAACGAATGCATTTTCAGGCTTGTCATAAACTTCTTTAGGTGAACCTACTTGTTGGATGATACCATCTTTTAATACAACTAGGCGAGTAGCCATTGTCATCGCTTCAGTTTGGTCATGTGTTACATAGATTGTTGTTGTTTGTAAGCGTTGGTGTAATTTTGTAATTTCCGCACGCATTGCTACACGAAGCTTAGCATCAAGGTTTGATAACGGCTCATCCATTAAGAATACTTTTGCATCACGAACGATCGCACGACCTAATGCAACACGCTGACGTTGACCACCAGATAACGCTTTTGGTTTACGTTGTAGGTATTGTTCAAGACCTAGGATTTTCGCAGCTTCAGTTACACGACGCTCGATTTCATCTTTAGGTAACTTACGAAGTTTTAAACCAAATGCCATGTTATCATATACGTTCATATGTGGATATAAAGCGTAGTTTTGGAATACCATTGCGATGTCACGATCTTTTGGTGCAACATCATTCATACGTTTTCCATCAATGAAGAAATCACCTTTTGAAATCTCTTCTAATCCTGCAACCATACGAAGTGTAGTAGATTTACCACAACCAGATGGACCAACGAATACGATAAACTCTTTATCTTGAATGTGAAGATTGAAATCTTCTACAGCAGTTACTTTATTATCATAAATTTTATAAATATTGTTTAATTGTAATTCAGCCATTACTAATTCCTCCCTTAATTTGAAAGCGTTTTAACTTGTTTTCATTGTAAGGGATTTCAGTTTAAGAAGTAAACGTACAAGTTGCACGAAAATAGGAAGGGGCTTTTGTGCAACTTGTAAACGTTATCTTAATTTTCATGCTGTGCTAAAATAATGGCAAGAAAAATAAAGGCTGCATTTGAAAAAATGCGAATGTCCAACCCGGTTTTTTCAAGTAGTTTTTCCAAGCGATATTGCAGACTGTTACGGTGAATAAATAGCCTTTTAGCAGTTGAAGAAGCATTTAAATTTGAATGAAAAAACGCCTCAATTGTGTGGTGGAGCTCTTTATCTTCTATAATTTCTAAAAAATGATTTGATAATATTTCTTTTTTTAACATAGAAGGGGCTCTCAAGATAAAGATAGGTAACACATCATAAAAGCTAAGTACTTTTTCTTTGTTACTGGAACGATGAATGCTTTGAAAGCAGGCATGTTCAAGTGAAAATTTTTCTTTTAGAGAATGATCGTTTTTTTGCAATTGGCCTATGTAAATAAACGGTTCTACATAAAAATCAGTTGTAAGTGTATCACTTAAGTCCTTTAGTGAATCAATCTCTAATATGTGGTTAGGCTTTTCCTCGATCATAATTCCATGTGAAAGATTTAACCAGATAACAAGATCTGTGTTCATAATTCCTTTAACGGCTTCTTCGAAATTTTGTTTATCATCAATTGGCTGCTTAAGGAAAAAATAATAAAAGCGTAAAGAAGTAGTATGATCACTAGAAAGTGGGGATTCGCGATGTTCATGATCACTGAATAGAAAATCATACCATTTCCGCTGATTGATTGTATATTGATCTTCATCAATAACTTTTATTGATTGAAAGAGTGAGGATAATAAGTTTATCTCTTCAGAACTTAATTCGGATTTTAAAATTCCAAAAGGTTTACCAAGATCTGTCTGAAACCATTCGAAATTTGTATCATGTCGATTATAGTTTGTTGTTAGCGCCTCTCCATAGTGCTTCTGTAAATTTTCTAACATACAAGGGCTCCTTCTTGGTCTTGATCTATGTTGATTTTTTTCTATAAAATCAATCTTATATAAAATAAATGGTAAAAGATTACACCCTTATAAACAAGTAAAAGGATTTGAAATATATCATACTGTTTTAGAGCAAATAAAAAAAGCTGCAAGTAGCAGCTTTTAATCATCAATGGTATTTGGTGGCTCTTCTTCAACAAGTTTTCTTGCTTCTTCAATATTTGTTGAATCCTCTCTCATATGAACAGATCCACCTGATAAGCCTTCATTGATCATTCGATCAATATCGAGATAGGCTTTATCTTTTCCTTCATAATTTATATCCTGTTTAACAGCTTCATCTCTATCTTTCATAGCAGTACCAACCTCCTTGTACACTATTTTGTGTCCAAGAGGAAATGATCATTCATGTTTACTCATAAACGTGAAATAGCATTAATTCATGAATTTGAGTTTGTAGCTTTGTTTCATCTTCTTTTTGGGGTGTTACTGATCCCCATTCAATTTGTCCATTTTTATGGTAAATCCCATCATAATGTGAACCTCTAAAATAAAATGAAATACGCCAGCCAGGTAACTTTGCTTGTTTGAACAATGGTTTGTATTGAAAATGTGTAATCAAGCTTATCGCTCCCTTCCTAACCATTATAGAAATAATACGGCGAAAATGGGAGAATTCCTTCTACCTATTTATGGTATTTTTCTAATTCAATAAATAATTGTACTAGCTCAGTGATCCGTTGCTTCTGAATCTCTTGCTCATCAAAAATCATTGGTTTTGAATTCACTTCAAAAAGATAAGGCCAGCCTTCTGGAGTTAGACCGATGTCCAACGAAAATTCACCAACAAAGCCAAATGCTTTTGTTATAAGTGTCCCAACTTTGTTTGCGAGCCAGTTGACTTGTTTGATTGAGCATCGCCCCCTAACCTTTTCAAATGGAATGATTTCGCCACCATTTGGGACATGTGTTATTATCGAGTTTTTTGATGCCTTCCGTACACCGATTCCTACAGGTTTGTATTCATTGTCTCGATATAAACAAATAACGCGTAAATCATATTTACAGTCTTCGATCTTATCCGTCATAATTTCTTCTTGAAGAAGGTATTTTTCTTTATGTAAATGGCTGCTAACCCATGTCCTAAAGTTTTCTTCATTGTAGTAAATAGTGGTTGTATTTGATTGGACTGTGTAATGATCTTCTTTTCGTGACAGCTGATAAATGCCAGATCCTTTATGGCCATTTTGGGGTTTAGCATAAAGAGAGTAATAAGAATTAAGAAGGTCGGATATATGTACTATATTAGTATGTAGCCATGTTTTTGGTATATAAGATTGCATTTCTCTATCCTGAGACAGAGCAGAGTACGTTTCCCATTTGTTGAAAAAACCATAGTTGAAAAAAGGTTTTCCTTGCTGTTCATATAATGCTTTTAGGGCTACAACCTCATCTGAAATTTCTTCACTTCGAGACGAGATTTTATTATAAATGATATCAGGAAAAGGGAAAGAAATCTTTCCCCATTTCTTCTCTTCAAAAAAATAAACATAGCCAGTAACACCATTTTCTTCAACACCATCTGTTGTAAAGACAAAGGATAACCCACCGAATTTAGAAAGTTCACTTTGAATATTTTTGAAAACTGTAGCATTACCACGGAAAATATGGTTTTTGCCACCTTTGCTTGCTAGAATTCCTACAAGAGGAACATAATCAGCTTTCTTCATGAACTAATTCCTCTGGATGAAATATTGCTTTTTTCGATAAGTAAACACCATATTGAAGGGATGCTTTTCTTGTTGTAAGGTCAGCGTCTTTAAGCTCAGGATGTGAAAAAATGGATCTTCCAGGCTTTGAGTTGGCCTCAAACATCCAAACTCGACCGTCTTGATCTACCCCAAAATCAAAACCTATTTCTCCGATAAAGCCTTTAATGTGCTGATCAATTTTTTTACTTAGTGTAATAGCTGCCTCGGTTAAGTTATGAAATGTTTTCATTCTCTCCTGAGGGTCATCATAAATTTCTTCAAGTGTTTTAACAACTCCACCATTATTTAAATGGGTAGTTACACTGCCACGACCAGCAACCTTTGCAGCTAGTGCGGTAACCTTCCAGCTCCCGTAATCATCTTTATTTGTATGAATTCGAAAATCGATTGCTTTACCATCAAATCGAATAAGCTTAATTCCTTGCTGTGCAAGATAACTTGATAGAAGTCTGTCTTTAAAAGAAGCTTTTAAGAAGCTTTCAAGAGATGAATATCTTCTAAGTCTATTAATATCTTTATCATCTCGGTAACGTGAATAATATGTATTCTCTTCACGTGAATACATAAGCTGAAACACTCCTAATCCTAAGCTTCCATTTGCAGGCTTTAAATAAATGCTTTGATACGATGAAAGCATTTCCTCCATCCTACTTATAGAAGGGTTGTGAATGGTTTCAGGTAAGTAATGTGAAGCCTCAGTATCTTGGATAAGAAGCTGATGAATGGACCATTTATTAAAAAAGCCTGGATTATACCATGGAATTGTATACTCTTCTGTTAACCGTTTTTTTACAAGCTTAAGTGCTTGATGGTTTTCAATTCTTCTATTTGGTAGTCGGTCATATACAGCATTAGGAAAAGGAAAGGTTCCTCTTTTCCAACCGTTTTTTCCATATGTGTAACCTTCAATTGTACCTTCTTCCCAGTTTATATGATGAGCACCAAACACAAAGGAGTAGATGCCGAGTGACTGATCAATGGATAAAAACTTAGCAAAGAATAGAGAACGCTCACCAATTGGGCGTAATGAGGACTCTGTAAAGCCTGCAGTAAAAATGCCAACCAAAGGACCTAGGTGTAATGTATAGTCATGAATGATAAGGTGAGTCTTTCCTAAGGTACGAAGCAGCAGCTGTTCTGATAATTCTTTTGGTATTACAATGTTATCAATAAGTGTCTCATCATACATTACATCACATGGTAGGGTAATCGTACCGAAAGAAACGAATCCAATCTTACCGAAATGTTGTGCAGTTATAGGTAAAGAAATGGTTAATTTCTCTGTATCTCTTATTTGAATGGAATAGATTTTATTCATTGACTTCAGCTCCTTTGTTATTTCTTTGGTTCATTAAATAATGACAATATGCTAATGGAGACTCATAGAGAATATCTTTTAAATGTGGCTTTGTTTCAACAAAGGTTTTTCGGCCCGGCTTTGAATTAATATCAAGTATCCATGTGGATCCATCCTGTGCATAACCTATATCAATTCCTATTTCAAACAATCTATTAAACTTCATATCAAGCAGCTTAGGCAAATGGGTAATAATCGTAGAAAGCTCATCTTCAAGTAAAAATTTTTGTTTCATTGTTAAAGACTTTGACCATTCTTCATATGTGATCGGAGCACCACCACTGTTTAAGTTTGATAAAAACGATCCTTGATACCCTTTCCGTACCCCTTTCTCTACAAGAATCCACTCTCCATTTCGATTCTTTTGAAGAAGTAAGCGAATATCGAACGGATAACCTTCCTGATCTGTAAGGGAAAGAATAGGTTGAAGAAGATAGCTTTGCTGCTTTAGAAGTCTTTCACACCAATCTGAAAATTGCTGTAATGAATGAAATGATTGTGTCTTTTTATCGTGACCTTTATGATAAGTGATGTTTACTTCGTTTGAAGTTTGCCTAACAGCAATAATTCCATTTCCTCTAGATCCAGATGTAGGTTTTAAAATGCAACTAGAATTAGTTCTGATGTGTTTTATAATTTGTGCAGATGTTGTTAGTTTTTCGGTTTCAGGTAAGTAGGAATTGATGGGCTCACTAGCTTTTATGGCTGAATAAATCTGCCATTTATCAGGCAATCCAAACCCTAAAAATGTAGTTGAAGGGTTTTGCTTTAACCATTCAACAATTGGCTTGCTTTTTTTTGATGCTTGTTGATTGTTATAAAAGCAGCGGTCATAAATAAAAGTAGGAATTGAAAAGGAAGCAATCTTCCATGTTTGAGTTATTGAATCATATTTTTCACCGTTAATGGTTAATGTAGAAGGATCAATGGAGGTAGGTTCAAAACGAACGCACTCGATATTAAATGAAGCACTTCGTTTGGCAATTTCTGTTGCATATCCATTTTCATGATGTAAATGTACAGCTAAAAAACCTAATGTAATTTGGTGCAATTTAAGTCACTTCCTTTTCGTTTCCTTTCATTTTGTAAAGCAGGTAGATTTATTTTTGATCATATAAAAACTGACAATAGTTTATAACTGATTTAGCAGATGGACGAACTTTGCTTTTTTTCGGATCATCTTCTGATTTAGAAGGCTTTGTATTCACTTCGATGATCCAAGGGTGTCCATCATCGTCCAGTGCTAAATCAATGCCAAACTCTCCGAATTCTCCACCTGCTTGAATACATACAACATCAACAATTTCTAAAGAAAGCTCTGATAATAGCTTCTTTAAATGAAGTCCTTCTTTTTCTCCAAATAATTCATTAAGCAAGCTTTTTATTTTAAAGATTTCTCCGCCTCTTGCTAAATTAGCAACAAATTGCTGATCTCCTGACACTCTGGCAACAGCAGAAGAAACTTTCCAATGATGCAGGTCTTTTTTATGACATAAAAACCGAAAATCTAATGTTCGGTTTTGATATTGTTTTAAATTGATCGTTTCTTGAAGGAGAAACCCTTCTTTTTTTAAGCGAGGGTAAAGAGCGGTGAATAATTGATCAAAGCTATCATATTCTTTTTTGATTTCACCGGAAAAAGTAGTAAAATCAAGAGAGTAGGAGCTGTCTTCATGTTCTATTACTCTAAAAATTCTTTTCCCCTGGCTTCCGTTAATAGGTTTAATGAAAAGATCTTTTTTTTCGTTAAGCATATCTTCCAAATTAGATTTAGACTCTAAGAGCATGCTTTCAGGTAAATAAGGAATAAGATGTTCACTTGCAGATAGAATTTGGTGAATTTCCCATTTATTTAGAAAACGATCATTAAAATATGGTATTTTATTTTCAATAAAGTCAGTTGTGATATCTAAGAAATTTTTTGATTTTTCCAGTTTTCTAGAATGAATACGGTTATGAACAACATCAGGGTATGGCAATGTAGCTTTTACCCACTGATTGTCTTGTAAATAGTAGCCACTCATTTTTTCCTTATTGTAGGTTGAAAACGAAAAAACATAGAAAAAGCAGCCATTTTTTTCAGAAAATAAGGCGAGTTCTTTGCAAAAATCATGAATGGAGCCAAAATGGACACCTTGATCCTTTTTCTTTATCTCAGTTATCAGGCCAATTACCGGCCCAAGCTTTAGTTGATTACGGTTCTTGAGTTCTCCATGAAGAGATAATGTTTTGTCTGGCAGATGTAGCAATTCATACGTTTCCTTCGAAACGGACAAACTAAAGTTCTCCTCATCTATAAATACGATTGGACAGGACACAGTATGCATTCCACAACTAATTTTCAGGGAATGAACTAATTTAGGGAGACCTAAATGAACACGGAGCCCTTCACTCATTTCACATATATTTGATCTAAAAGTTGATGGTAACTGTTTTATTTCAATCATACTTTGCATCATAGAAACCCCTTATTTGCTCGCCTAACAGACAAGCTCTATAATGTTCTTAGGCAGATGTTGATATAACATCGTATGTTTTTGAAAAAAAAAGGTGATGTTGTGGAAGGTAGATGGTAATGAAAGATGTAATTATGGCAGTGATAATGATTGTAATCGGTGCGGCTATTGGGGGAGTTACGAACTCATTGGCAATTAAAATGCTTTTTCGTCCTTATAAACCTCTTTATTTTTTAGGGAAAAGAGTTCCTTTTACACCGGGACTGATTCCGAAGCGGAGAGAGGAGCTTGCTGAACAGTTAGGAAAAATGGTTGTTCAGCATTTGTTAACAGCAGAAGGGATGAAACGGAAATTTTTACAATCACAATTTAGAGACCAGGTTATTACTTGGGGAGAAGCACAGATTAGAAAGCTTGTGATTTCTGAAAAAACTCCATCACAACTTATGATTTCATTAAATATTAATGAACCTGAGAAAGTAGTAAATGATACCGTAAGAAATTTTCTTTCTAGAAAACTCGAAAAAGTGGTAAAGGAAAACTCCCAAAAGCCGTTAAATGAGGTACTTTCTAAAAATGTTCTAGATGATGTTTATGTTGTTATTCCAAAGGTGGCTCAATTTATTGTTGATAAAGGCATTTCATATTTTGAAAGCAAGGAAGGTAAACAAAAGCTTGGCAAAATGATTGAAGATTTTCTTGCAACTAGAGGAATGCTTGGTAATATGATTGGGATGTTTTTAGGAAACGAAAGCCTGGTTGATAAAGTACAGCCAGAAGTTATTAAGTTTTTGAAAAACGACGAAACGAAAGTTTTAGTTACAACGTTAATTGGGCGTGAATGGAATTCTATTCAAGACATAACCTTTGATGAGCTTGATCAAAAATGGGGTATTGTTGAAAAAGGATCCCGCATTCTTGATGCTGTTATTGATACATTGAATGTTGATGAACTTCTATCCAAGCCAATCTCAACTTACTTAAAACCAAATGAAGAGAGAATTTTAAAAGAATGGCTTCCGATGGTAGTTGATGTTTCAACTAAATACCTTATATCTCATTTAGATGATATTTTACAACAGTTGAAGCTTGAAGATGTTGTGCGGGAACAAGTTGAATCTTTTGCAGTAGAGAGACTAGAGGACATTATTCTTTCAATATCAAGGAAAGAATTTAAAATGATTACCTATCTTGGAGCGCTACTTGGAGGGATCATTGGGGGATTACAAGCTATAATTGTCATGCTCATTCAATAAAATAGCTGGTTTTCTATGCAGAGATGAAAATAGTTTGTTATAGTGGAGAAGGAGCCTACATAGGTTAATACTAGAAAGGAGGCTCATCATATGCCTGAAAACTTATATGATGTTGCATACAATTTAGAAAAAGCTCTACGTGAAAGTGATGATTTCAAAGCGTTAAAAAATCTTTACGATGAAGTGAACGCAGATGAATCAGCAAGTAAGATGTTCGAAAACTTCCGTAACATTCAACTAAATCTTCAACAGAAGCAAATGTCTGGGCAGGAAATTACGCAAGAAGAAATTGAACAGGCGCAAAAATCTGTTCAACTTGTTCAACAACATGAAAAAATTGCCCAACTGATGGCGGCAGAACAACGCTTGAGCATGGTTGTTACAGAACTAAATAAAATTATTATGAAACCACTTGAGGAAATGTACGGAAGCTTATAAGACATACATAAAAATGTTCGTTCTTTAGCAGAATGGGAAAACCATTCTGCTTTTTTATGTTTGTATACGATCGAAACACACACAAATCCCAAACATTTCATCACAACACCACCACTCTTGTTCTATTTTTCGAAAGAGGGACATAACCTCATAATAGGTTTTAGACATCTGTAGAAGGGGGACTCGCTGTGACTTTTTACCGATTACTTGCATTGAATATCGATGGAACTTTGCTTCGTTCAAATGGTCGTCTTCAAGCGTCGACGAAGGAAGCAATTGATTTTGTGAAAGAAAAAGAGGTCTACGTGACTCTTGTAACAAATAGGCATTTTCAATCTGCCAAAAAGCTTGCGAAAGCATTAAAACTAGATTCATTTTTAGTCACTCATGGTGGAGCATTTATTTCCGAAAATCTAGATGAGCCTTTTTATGAGAAGCGACTATCTGAAGATTTAACGTTTAATCTTGTTCAAGTGTTGGAGAATTTTAATTGCAATATTCGTCTTACACATGAACGCTTTTCAATTGGAAATCGAAAAAAAATTGCTTCCAATTTACTTAGTAAGTCAATCCTTAATACATCAGATTCCATGTTTTATCCGGTTCAATTTGTGGATTCCTTAGGAGACACTCTTAGAGATGAGCCGGTTTCTGCCACGAAAATCGATGTTCATTTCAAATATGATGAAGAAAAAGAAGAGGCAGAAAAATTAATACAAGAGGCTTTTGATGAGGTTAATCTAAAAACCAACAGCAAATCTAAAAGTTTTGAGATTGTTAGAAAAGGGGTTTCAAAGGAAAACGGCTTGCGTGCCCTTGCTAGCCATTTGAAGATACCACTGCATGAAACTGTGGCTATTGGTGATTCAGATGATGATATTGAAATGATTAAGTCAGCAGGCTTGGGGGTAGCAATGTGGAATGCACCGTTTGAAGTGAAGCATGCAGCTGACTGGGTAACACGTTCTAATAATCAGCAAGGTGTTGCTTATATGGTAAAAGAGCATTTTCGCAAGCAGCAAAGACAGGATTTCTTACGGAAAATTAAAATTGATAAATAACAAGAAGGGAGAGAGCAGACTCTCCCTTCTTGTTATTTAAGAATGGTTTCTTTTAATAGCAGGGTATTCTGTTAATTTTCCCTCATAAACAAGCTGCAACTCATCGCTTTTTCGGAAATCGTCAGGAGTAATTAATGCTGGGAGTTTATCCCATAATTTAATTCCTGAGCGTTGAAGAATTTCAGCCACAAATTGTGAGCAAAAATAGGAATTACTAAATTCTACTGGTTCATTGAGGGAGACACCTAAAACTCCAAAGAGGTTATATAGAAACTTCTTTTTATTTTTAATAAAAACGTTTAACACACGTTTCATCTTTTCAACATCACGATTTGACACTTCAAGCTTATAAATAACACAGGTTGTATCAGGGTACTTACTGTAAGTTCCTGTATAAACATCTTCTTTTACAAATCCACCGTTAATTGGATTACTGGGGTTTTTCCTACCAAAGCTGTACATTTCTTTTAATGTTGGATCAAAGGCTATGGAGGCATGATTGTATGGAGCCTTTGTATATTTTTTGATAGATTTTGTAAATAACGTCCCAGTATCAGTGAGCAATATATAAACATATGTTTTGGCTGTCATATTATTACTTCCCTCTTTTATATCTTCCCGAAATATTCTATCCTTAATTATACAATAATTCATTTTTTTGGTGGGTGAAAACTTGATTACAACGCTTTGGACTTTATCGATCTTTTTACTTGTATTAAGTAGTGTGAGCATTGTTTTTATATTCATGAGCAAGAGGGAGCCAGAGAAGGATTTTACCGCTGTATTTTTAAGAGTAAAAACTTGGTGGGGAATGTTTGCGGTATTTTGTATGGCTACTTTATTTAATCCTGTTGTTTCATTGCTTTCATTAATGGTTTTATGTTTTTTTGCTCTAAAAGAGTATTTTTCTATGATGAAAACGAGAAAAGCTGATCGACGTTTATTTCTTTGGTCTTATTTAGCGATTCCTTTACAGTTTTATTGGATTTATATCGGATGGTATGGAATGTTTATTGTGTTTATTCCTGTCTATGTTTTCTTGTTTTTACCTCTACCAAGGCTATTAGGTAAAGGTACAAGTGGCTTTTTGCGTTCAGTAAGCTCAACACAGTGGGGATTAATGTTAATGGTGTTTGGGTTAAGTCATTTAGCGTATTATCAATTCGCAACACCTGAATACGGAGCAAATTTAGTTCTTTTTCTAGTTGTGTTAACACAAGTGAATGATGTTGTTCATTATTTGATTTCGATCTATATAGGAAAAAGAAAGGTAGTACCCTCAGCGAATCCTACCATTACATGGGAAGGGTATGTAGGTGCAACCATCGTCACAACAACAATTGCATACTTTATTTATCCTTACTTAACGCCTCTCGACTTAAAGTTTGGTATCATATCAGGTGTTTTGATTAGCTTAAGTGGATTTTTTGGAAGTTTAACCATTTCAGTTTTAAAACGTGACTTGCTTATAGGGGACCGTGAAAAATTACAGAACGTACAAAAAAGTTATTTAACACGTGTTGATAGTTTAACATATACCTCACCAGTATTTTTCCATGTTATCCGTTATTTTTATGAGTTTATGTAACCAAAGGGGCTGTCTAAATGGACAGTCCCATTTTTTCTTGTTATAGAACCTACTCTTTATTACTCCTTATATCGTAAATAATGGTAATTCTCCGTCGGAATTCGTTCTATAACATTTCCTTGCTCGTCCTTATAAACCTCATACTCTTGATATACTTCTACAGCATATCCATCCTCTTCTTTCAAATCGACTAGCCTGTTTTCAAATTCAGGTAAAGCAACAGACTCTTCTGTTTCAGTTGTAGCAGTTTCAGCATCATCAGCTGGTACTGGAATACTGACAATGGCTTGTTCCTTCTCAAAAAATTGTGGAGAATCTAGATAACCTATCATAGCAACTACTGCAACAATGATAACTGGAGCAATTTTTTTCAACAGCGATTGCCTCCTATATTTATATTCTTATTATTATTCTATGACCTTACTGGTGGATAATATTATCAATATTTATTTTTCCTAATATCGCTTGTTACTGTACATGAGTAATTGTTACTATTACTAGTGGAAAGAAATTATTCATTCTCATTCAAATAGCAAGTAGATATATATAAATGTTAAAATGAAGGGGCAAAATATGAACAAAGAATATGTAGAGAAGCTAGAAACAAAAATCAAAGAATATGAAGAAGTCATCTTAGAAATGTCAGCACCAATTATTCCATCAATTGTACCAGATACAATCTTAGTGCCGATTACAGGCATTCTCCTTGAAGAAAGATTTGAAAAAATTCGAATTAAGATTTTATCGTATATCCAAACACATGATATTGAGACGGCTATTATTGATATGACAGATATTACATTAGATAAAATTGAACAAATTGGTATGCGAGAATTAGGAAACGAAATCCATCAATTAACAGATGCGATCTTTTTAATGGGGGTCGAGCCTTACTATGTTGGTCTTTCTCCACAGCTTATTAAGGAGATTGTCTCGACTGGTGTGCAGATAAAAGCAGAGTCTTTTTCTACATTTCAATCAGCATTAAAACATTTAATGAAAAAGAAAGGCTTTGTCCTACAAAAGGCTTCTGTATAAAGATAACATTGACCGAGACACTTGTTTTTTGTACTATCAGAAAGTATAAGTTTTTCATGGATGATAGTATTAGAAACTAAAATGAGTTTTGAAAAAGATATAGGGTGATTATGAAATGAAAATATATATAAAAGGTATTGAAGATGAACGTTTCCATCGTCCGCTCACATTAATCGGAAATTTATTTTTTGAAGAAACAGAGCTCTGCTTTATAGAAGATGATCATACTCTTGAAGCAGAGTTTTTTATTCAAGAAGATGATGAGCGTGTTTCAATCACAGGAAATTTATTAACAGAGGATGGCAAGCGATACGAGGCAAACAAGGAGAAGCAAATTCCTGTTCATGTAGAAGGGAAGGAACGATTAAGACAAGTGAAAAACACTCTTTCGTTTGTTTATTTAACTCTTCTTCAGGATTACACAGGTATGATTCAAAAATGGGGAATTTTAACCGGAATACGTCCTACGAAGCTTTACCATAAAAAGCGGCAAGAAGGAATGTTAACAGAAAACATCCACAAAATGTTTAAGGAAGAATACTTGTTGTCAGATGAAAAAATTCATCTTATGAAGCAGATCGTTGAACGACAGCTAGAAGTCATTCCGGATTTAGATTCCCTTTCTAATGAGGTGAGTATCTATGTTGGCATCCCTTTTTGTCCAACAAAGTGTGCTTATTGTACGTTTCCAGCGTATGCAATCAATGGTAGACAAGGATCGGTTACTTCTTTCCTAGGTGGCCTTCATTATGAAATGAGAGAAATCGGTCGTTGGTTAAAGGAAAAGAACATTAAAATTACAACTGTTTATTATGGTGGGGGTACACCGACAAGTATTACAGCAGAAGAGATGGATATGTTGTATGAAGAAATGGCCGAATCGTTCCCGCATCTAGAAAATATTAGAGAAATTACAGTAGAAGCAGGCAGACCGGACACTATAACAAAGGAAAAGCTTGATATTTTAAATAAGTGGAAAATCGATCGTATTAGTATTAATCCTCAATCCTATACACAGGCAACATTAAAGGCGATTGGACGCCATCATACTGTTGAAGAAACAATAGAGAAGTTTCATTTAGCCAGAAGTATGGGGATGAATAATATTAATATGGATTTAATTATCGGCTTACCTGGTGAAGGTGTTGACGAATTTGATTATTCTCTTGCAGAGTCAGCAAAGTTGATGCCGGAGTCATTGACGGTTCACACACTTTCTTTTAAGCGTGCATCAGAAATGACGCAAAACAAACATAAGTATAAAGTGGCAAGCCGTGAAGAAATTACAACGATGATGGACCATGCAGTTTCTTGGACAAAGGATCATGGATATACCCCATATTATTTATACCGTCAAAAAAACATCCTCGGAAATTTAGAGAATGTTGGTTATGCCTTAAAAGGGCAGGATAGTCTTTATAACATCATGATTATGGAAGAACAGCAAACGATTATTGGGATTGGATGCGGAGCTGCAAGTAAGTTTGTTCATCCTGTGACAAGGAAAATTACTCACTTTGCCAATCCAAAGGATCCAAAATCATATAATGATGGTTTTAAACATTATACAAATGAAAAAATCTCTATTCTAGAAGAGTTGTTCTCTAAATAAAGAATGTAAACAGCAAGGTTTTGTAAATGAACGGGTTCAGTTTCCGAATACAAAAACTAAATTAGCACACCAATTAGCAGTCCTATTCGCAACTGAATAGGACTGCTTCTTTTTTGTAGATCTATATGGGGGTTAATTAAATAGACGGTAACTGTGCTCTAAATTCAAACCCATTCTAACATGATGATATAAGTTTTTGTCAGCATGAAAATTTGTAAGCTCATTGTTATTCTATTGGCGTGCAAAAAAGATATGTAACTATCAGGGGATGGGTGATGAAGTCTGAGAGGCGGATAAATAAAGCTACCCTCTTGTTTGTCCGAGAAACGATCGTTTTAAATAAGCGGAGTTTCTCCGGTTATACTGAAAAATGGAACTCTTTTTGGGGGATATAAGCGGAGTTTTTCCGGTTAAGTAAAGTAAAAGAGTCCATTTTCAGCTTTTACGATTAAATAGGCGTAATTTTTCCGTCTATTTAATCTGTTTTTCGTGTTAATTCCTCATTAAGAGGAATTTTTCCGCTTATTTTAGTAGAACTTTTCCAAACGATTCTTGAAGAGTTGGAAATCGCTTAATCGTTATTTGTATATGCCTTGTTGTTTTTTCTTTCCGCCTAAAATTATCAAGATACTAATACGTTAACAAGCAGGATATCAACCAGCTTTCTTGAATTAATATATTGAAATACATTTTAGGGGTGGATGAGAATGACATATCAAACGATTGAGCTGGTCAAAGAGGGGAATTTTGCTACATTATATCTAAACAGAGTTAACTCATTAAACGCAATGGACGTAGAAATGCTTCAGGAATTAGCTGAGTGCTTAGCTGATGTTGCTGCTTCTAATGTAAAGCTTTTGTTTGTTACTGGAAGAGGTCGTGCCTTTTCAGCTGGCGGTGATTTAAAAACGATGCTTTCTAACGCAGACGAATCAGGCTTTCAGACTGTGATGAACAATATAAAAAACATTATTGTCAGCTTATACACAATGCCTGCGGTAACAGTAAGTTTTCTTAACGGAGCTGCAGCTGGCTTAGGACTAAGTTTTGCTTTAGCATGTGATCAAGTATTTGCGGAGAAAAATGCGAAGATTGCCATGAATTTTATTAATATCGGTCTTATTCCAGATGGTGGAGGGCATTTCTTTTTAAAGAAAAGATTAGGAGAACACAAAGCTAAGCAAGTAATCTGGGAAGGCAAATCAATGACCTCTGATGAAGCATTAAAGGCAGGGATTATTGACATGGCTTATGAAGGAGATACAGAAGAACAGCTTGAATTGGTAAAAAGAAAATTGGAAGCGCGTCCATTGAAGGCAATGATCTCTTCAAAAATGATATATAGTGAACAAGAAAAACAGCTCTTGCTTGAAACATTAGACCTTGAAACTGAAAAACAATTAGAAATGAGAAGAACACAAGATCATCGTGAAGGAGTTGCGGCGTTTTTAGAAAAACGCCCGGCTCATTTTATCGGAAATTAATTAAATTGGAGGACTTATCTCCGATTCCTTTCCAGGAGGTTTATCTTCGATTATAAGAATTTATCAACGATTCCTGAAGGTTTTTCTAGGATTAGTCAAAAAACGGACAAACTACCCAAATTAAAAAGGAACTGCCTCACTAAGGCAGTTCCTCAATTTATCTTCCAAATAACACGAGCTTCCCAGCTGCAGATGTACAGCGGTGTGTTTTATCTGTATAATTTTGTTCTTCTAATTTACGTTGTCCAATTTCTTTTGCTTCATTTTCAGATTGAGCTTCAAAGCTCTCATCTAAAACTTTTTCCCCATTCTTTTCAAAAACCGTTAAATAGTAAGTCCCCATCTTCATTTCCTCCCCTTGTTGTAAACATTATAATTATATAATTCTTACTTCTATTATACTTTTCCTGCAGAAATATGAAACATTCTTTTGCCAAATTGGAAGTGTTTAGGATGCAGATACGAGTTTATTTTCGAGGCCATAGAACAATAATGATTTCCAATTTTAATCTGTTTTTCTCATACATAGGAGAACGATAAGTTTCATGTACGAAAATTAATCTTCACAGAACGTGCATTCGTATTTTAGAGATGATACTATATAAGTAGGGAATATTAATTGTTTACGTGGTTTATAAAGGATGGGACAAATATGAGTTCAATCAAGTTTATACATGCTGCTGATCTCCATTTGGACAGCCCGTTTATCGGATTAAAGCATATGCCTTCTAATCTTTTTGAAAGAGTGAGAGAAAGTACGTTCTTAGCATTTTCTAGAATGATATCACTTGCGATTGAAAGAGAAGTGGATTTTTTATTACTTTCAGGTGATTTGTACGATGAAGATGAGAGAAGTTTAAAGGCCCAGTTAAAGCTAAGAAGAGAATTTGAGCGATTAGAGCAAGCGGGAATCCAAGTTTACATTATACATGGAAATCATGATCATATGAGTGGGAAGTGGATTGATCTGAAGTGGCCTGGAAATGTTTATGTTTTTTCAAGTCATTCTGTTGAAATGAAGGAATATCGTAAAAATGATATACCGCTCGCCTATATTTATGGATATAGTTATCCAACCCGATCTCTTCAGGAAAATATAACCTCTCAATATATAAAAAAGGAAAATCCTTCTGTGTATCATATTGGTATGCTGCATGGGTCGATAGAGGGCAGTCAAGAGCATGATGTGTATTGTCCGTTTAAGCTTCATGAGCTAATTGACAAAGAATTTAACTATTGGGCTCTAGGACACATTCATAAGCGTCAGATTTTATATGAAAATCATCAAGTGATTGCTTATTCAGGAAACATTCAAGGACGACATCGTAAGGAAACTGGAGAAAAGGGCTGTTATTTAGTTGAATTGGAAGAAGGAGAAACGAAAAGTACGTTTGTTTCTACTGAAGAAATCTTGTGGGAAAACGTTGAAATATCAATTGATGGACTTCATCACTTTTCAGAATTACTGAACAAATGTGAGACAGCCATTGAATCCATTCGAAAGAAAGCTCAGCCAACATGTTTAACAATCGATTTAACAGGGGCAGGTTCTTTAGCCAATACTCTGCAGCAACAGGACATTGCTCAGGATATTATAGATATTTTTAATGAACGTGCTGAGGAGCAGGAAAACTTTGTTTGGATTGTGAAACTTATTAATAAAACATACAAAAAGAGGATTGATGCTCCTAAGCTTTCCACTTTCTATACTGATTTGCAAAAAACAGTAGATGACTATCATTCATTTGAAGAAGTGATAAACCCACTTATTAAGCACCCAGTATATCGGAAATATTTTAAAGAATACACCTTAGAAGAACAAAAGCAGCTACTGAAGGAAGCGGAGAAATTATTGCAAAACGAACTTTTACAACAAGGTGAAATAAAGTGAGGTGAACTCTTTGAAAATTGAAGAATTACATATTTATGGTTACGGTAAATTTGAAAATCAGCATTTTTATTTAGGCAAATCCAACCTACTTGTATTTTATGGGGAAAACGAAGCCGGAAAATCTACAATTATGTCATTTATACATAGCGTTTTATTTGGCTTTCCCACTAAACAACAAGCAGAAAATCGTTATGAGCCTAAACGAGCAACAAGCTATGGAGGTTATTTAATTTTAAGAAGTGAAGAGAACAGGCGACTTAAAATAGAAAGAGTACCAGGAAAATTTGGTGGGCAGGTCACAATTGAGATGGAGGATGGAACAACAAAAGATGAAGAATATTTAGGTGAATTATTATCTGGATTAGATAAAGAAACGTATCGATCTATCTTCTCGTTTGATGTTCATGGCCTACAGCAAATTCATAAAATGAGTTCAGACCAAGTTGGGAAATTTTT
Source organism: Bacillus sp. AFS040349 (assembly GCF_002577655.1). Classification (NCBI taxonomy): domain Bacteria; kingdom Bacillati; phylum Bacillota; class Bacilli; order Caryophanales; family Bacillaceae; genus Bacillus; species Bacillus sp. AFS040349. Next base: position 43,988 of record NZ_NUMC01000011.1, read on the forward strand.
ATTTTTATCAAGCATTTATGGTGCCGATGCATTATTTACGATTGAGGACAAATTAACAAAGCAACAGGAACTCATTTATAAGCCGAATGGTAAGAAGCCAACATTAAATGAAGAGCTAGTAGAGTTAAAGGATAGCGCTGCTAATATGTTAGAAGCTAAAAGAAAAAATAGTGACTACGAGCAATTATTAAAAGCAAAAGAATCCCTGAAGGAAAAGCTATCTCAAGTAGTAGTTACAAAAAAAGAAAATATGTCTTTACAGAGAGAGTTAGAAAGAATAAAATCTGTTATTCCCTTCATTAAGGAAAGAAACTGGTGCTTAGAACAATTGAAATCTTTGCCTGACACAGAGCATTTTCCGGAGGATGCCATTCAGCAGCTAGATCAGTTTAATATGTCAATTCAGCCAATTGAGATCAAATTAAATTCTTTAAAAAGTAACTCAGAGCAAGTGAACAAAGAGCTGGAAGATTTACTAATAAATGAGGCATATATTCAAAATAAAAAAGCGATTCATGAAGCACGTGAACAATTTGCTCTTTTTGATGAAAAGCAAAAGAAGCAATCTCATTTAAAAAAGAGAATTGAACAGCTACAGTATGAAATTGAACTTCTTAAACAAAGACTCTACCCACATATTAGTGATGAGGAAATATTGGAAATACATGCAACCATTCCTATGAAGGAAGCAATAAAGAAGATCATACTTGAGGATCAGCAGGCCAAGCAAAGAAAGCAGATGTTGGATGAGCAGTTTGAGCAATCAAGAAACTCAATTGAAGAAACTGAATGGAAAATAAATGAGTTGCATAAAGAAGAGCTGCCTGATGATGAAAGAAAGAATTTGGAACAGAAGGTCGAAGAATATAAAAATTTTAATACGAATCAACTTCAACAAGAACGAGAGAGACTTTTAAATGAATTAACTAGGCGTAAGAAAGAGCATAAACAGGAGAAAAAGCAAGGATCGATGTTAATTTATTTCTTAGTGATACTTTCCCAAATTGGAACGATATGGTCCTTCATCCAGCAGCATTGGATACTTTTACTAGTGTGTATCGCAATAGGTGTTAGTTTCATTCTTCAAGTGAAAAATAAAAAAACGAAAAAAGATCCACTTCTTCTGCATTTAACAATGGAGCTTGAGAAAATTGAAGTGTATTTAAAAAAGGGAATGGCATATGAATCATCCTCTTCTCAATCGCTACCAGAATTAATTCATCTTCTTAATCATGACCAAAAAATAAAACAAATGCTCCACCATGAGCAACTACTTTTTCAGCAACAAGAGAGAAACTACGAAAGAATTGTCAAGCAATATGAGGAGTGGGAAAAAACTCAGTTTCAATTAAAACAAAAGCAAGCTCATTTAGCTAAGTTGTTGAAGATTGATGAACATGCATCATCAGAGGCACTTTTAGAAGCATTTGAGTTATTGCAACAACTTCAGCATCTTATCCTTGAAAAGAACAAATTTATTGCTGAGGAAAAGTTGATAAAACAGGAATTGTTGAAGTATGAACAAATGGTTAGTGAGATCATAAAGGCTTGTGATATTGAAGGAAATTCAATCGAACAAACTGTTCATGAGTTGTTTAAGCAATTGAGCATAGAAGGAACAAAGAAGGAAAAACAAAAACAGTTATTAGAAAAAAGAAGAGAGTTGGATGAAGAACTTAGTGAATATGTTCAAAGCACTACATTTTTAAAACAGCAAAAAGAAGATTTTATCAAAAGTAGTGGATGTGAAACAGAAGATGAGTTCCGCAAACAAGCAAAATTGCATGAACAACGAGAAGCAGTAAGAAAGCAAAAGCAATGGATTGATAAACAGTTAGATACAGAAAAAGACATTGATATTGAAACACTTTCCAACACAAAAATTGACGATATTGAGGTAAGGTTACAAGAGATAGAGGAGGAAATAAACGTACTTGAAGCAAGTGAAAGGGAACTCCAACAAGAACAATCCAGTACTCTCATTAAATTAGAAGAGATGGAACAGAGCGGAACATATTCAAATCTAAGGCATTCTTTTGAAAATAAAAAGGCTATTGTTAAAGAGGAAGCAGAAAAATGGATGGTTAGAGCACTTGCTAAAGATTTGCTACAAAAAACAGTTCAGCGACACAGAGAAGAAAAATTACCTGAGTTACTGACATCCATAACTTACTTTTTTACAAGACTTACATCTAAGATGTATCACAATGTATATTTACCAAGTGATAAGCAGTCATTTATAGTGGAACGACATGATGGAACAAAGTTTTTTGCTGAAGAGTTAAGTCAAGCAACCTCGGAACAACTGTATTTATCGATACGACTAGCGATTATAAAAAATATTAACAAGCAAGTGAATTTGCCAATTATTATGGATGATAGCTTTGTACATTTTGATCATCGCAGAACATCAAACACCATTTCTTTATTAAATGGACTTAAAGAAGAGAATCAAGTGATTTATTTTACATGTCACGAGCATATCGCAAATACCTATCAGTCTCAGAATATGGTTAACCTATCACAAATAAATGTTAGTTAGTTTGGGTTAATGAAAGTGTTTTGCAGCCGAAAGAATAAAGGAACTATGCTATACTAGCCATACGATTATAAATTGATGATGTTTGAAAGATTGGCGATCACAGCAATGCCAAAAATGTAAGAAGCGAAATAATAAAGAAGATCCAACCGAGAGGAGCATATATAAATGGGAAAAGGGATTTTGCATTATGACGTTGGAGAACAAGTTGAAGTACACCTACTAATCAAAACTTCCACTAAAGGAATTGCAAGCAATGGTAAAGCTTTTTTAACTTTAATTTTACAAGACACATCAGGGGAAATAGAAGCAAAGCTTTGGGATGCATCACAGGATGATGAAGTCCTCTATTCCCCGCAAAGCATTGTCAAAGTATTAGGAGATATTCATCATTATCGTGGACGAAATCAGTTGAAAATTCGCAAGATCCGTCCGAAGCATGACGAAGAGCAAATTGAGATTTCAGATCTTCTCGAAACTGCACCTATAGCAAAAGAAGTGATGAATGAGAAGATTACACAATACATTTTTGAAATGAAAAACTCAAATATCCAACGTATTACAAGATATTTATTGAAAAAGCACGGTGCTGCTTTTATTGAATATCCAGCAGCGACAAAAAACCACCACGAGTTTGTATCTGGTTTAGCCTATCATGTTGTTTCAATGCTTGATTTGGCAAAATCAATAGCTGCTTTATATCCTAGTCTAGATACAGATCTTCTTTATGCTGGAGTTATTCTACATGATTTAGGAAAGGTTACTGAATTGTCTGGACCAGTTAGCACAACTTATACAGTTGAAGGAAACCTTATAGGTCATATATCCATTATGGTAAATGAAATTGCTAAAGCAGCTGAACACCTTCAAATCGAAGGGGAAGAAGTAGTAGTCCTACAGCACCTCGTTTTAAGTCATCATGGAAAGGCTGAATGGGGTAGTCCAAAACCACCTATGATCAAAGAAGCAGAAATTTTACATTATATTGATAATCTTGATGCAAAAATGAATATGATGGATCGTGCCCTTGAACGAGTTAAGCCAGGGGAATACACAGAAAGAGTATTTGCTCTTGATAACCGTTCCTTTTATAAGCCAACATTTCATAAATAAATAGGAATAAAATCGCTATTTCGTTCATATTCTCCTACAAAAGAGCTTGTTCAAGTGTACAAGTCTTTAAAAGGGGAGGAAGTATAATGTTTGTTATGCCGTGGTGGATTTATTTATGTATTATAGGGATTCTTGTAAGTGGATATATGGCGTTTAAAACAGCACGACAAGATAAACAAATTGATGATACGTTCATTGAACAGGAGGGTCAAGTGTATCTTGACCGTATTGAAAAGGAACGTCAGAAAAAAAGAGATCTATTAACACAGCAACCGGAGCTACAAGACGATCAAACAGCAAGCTAAGATATTTCTACAAACAAAGGCTCTCGTCAAAACGACGAGAGCCTTTAATTATTGGAATTATTCTTTTGTTTCTTCTTCTTTTTCTGCTGGTTCTTCTGCTGCTTTAAAAGTATCCTTTAAATCTTCATCCTTCACTTCTACATTTGATTCTTCAATTGCTTTGTCTAACGCATTTTGAATTGTATCAGGTTGTTGGATTTTTTGGTTGCGTACTTCTTCTTTTAAGGATTCTTTCATTTCTTCAAGTGGTTTCACTGTTTCTGTTACTTTGATGATGTGGAAACCATAATCTGACTTAACAGGTGCACTTACTTCACCTTCTTTTAATTTAAAGGCTGCATCCTGGAATTCTTTAACCATTGCACCTTCACCAAACCATCCAAGATCTCCACCGTTTTGAGCTGAACCAGGATCTGTAGAGTATTCTTTTGCAAGATCTTCAAATGATTCACCCGCATCTAATTTTTCCTTTACTTCTTTTGCCGTTGCTTCATCTGCAACTAAAATATGGCTTGCTCTAATTTGACCTTCCAGTGTATCGTAGTAAGCCTTAATATCTTCATCTGTAACTTCGGCTTCAGCTTCAGCTGCTTTCTTTCTAAGCAGATCCACTTTGACCATTTGTTTTACAACATCTTCACCTTGAGTTTGGACAACACTTTCAAATTGAGCACCGTATTGTGTTTTTAAGTTATCAAATTCACTTTGAACTTCTTCATCCGTTACTTCATATTTTTCACTTAATACTTTTTCATGAACGAGCTCTGTTAACACATCTGCACCGAAACGAGCCTTCATTGCATCGTAGAATTCGTCCTTCGTAATATTACCAGCTTTTGTTTCTACAACAACTTCAGAGTCAGCATTATTGTTGCAAGCACTTAGTGCAAGTATGCTAGTTGCTGCTGCTAATACAATTGCGATCTTTTTCATCTTTACTACAACTCCTAGTTATGAAATTTAACAGTATCTAGCTTGCTATGTATTTTAGATAGTACAAGAAATACTATACCATAATGTGACAAGTTCAAAAAGTTTTTTCAGATTAGGAATTCCATGGGAGAATGGATACTATTATGTATCTTCTCCAAATAAGAAGAAAGCTAAAATCATTAATAAAGAAAACTCATTAACTATGGCTTTGTATATGAACAAAGCATACCTAAAGAAAAAATAAGCTAATTCCTCAAATCTGGGCAAACGTCCAAACAAAAAGCCTGAATTTATATAGGATATAAGTGTAAAGAGAAAAGGAGGTAATTAGTTATGAGCTTTGGTTATTCAAATAGCTTTGCTTTAATCGTTGTGCTGTTCATTTTGTTAATCATCGTTGGAGCTTCTTACCTTTAATAAAATGAGATGTCCTTGATTGTATGTTCAAGACATAAATCATAGGCAACCATCCAACCATTATGAACAAATATGACCTTTATGATAAAGAAAAAGATAAGGGAGGTACTTGTTATGAGCTTTGGATTTTCAAATAATTTTGCTTTGATTGTTGTACTGTTCATTCTACTAATCATCATTGGGGCTTCTTATCTTTAATCGACACTAATGAGATGTCTTAAATAGACACTAGGATAAAATATGAAGAAATTGGGCAAACGTCCAATCACCTCAAGTCAAATGACCATAGAATAAAGTATAAAAGATAAAGGAGGATTCATTATGAGCTTTGGTTTTTCAAATAACTTTGCTTTGATTGTTGTACTGTTCATTCTGTTAATCATCATCGGAGCTTCTTATCTTTAAATCTTACAATGTCTTTATAAGACATTAAGATAAATATGAAGGAATTGGGCAACAGTCCAATCACATTAGTACAAATGACCATAAGATATAGGGAAAGAGATAAAGGAGGTAATTAATTATGAGCCACGGTTTTACAGGAAACTTTGCTTTGATTGTAGTATTGTTCATCCTATTAATTATTATTGGAGCTTCTTACCTTTAATAAAGTCATATAAATAATTTGTATCACCTTGAAAAGGGGGTGTAATAATGAGCGGTGCATATACAGGTGGATTCGCGTTAATCGTTGTATTGTTCATCTTGTTAATCATTGTTGGTGCAGCATGGTTATAAGATAAACATTAAGAAAAGCTAACAGGGTGTCCCTGTTAGCTTTTTAACTTTTAGATATGTATGGTTTTTGTATTTTACCATTATGAAATTTCGAGCCCCGAGGAAAATAAAGACATGCGTTTTTAAGACACTCATACATAACGATTACAAGAATGGAGCATGAGATCATTTTAACCGAGGCTACTAAGAAGATAAAACATATGAATTACGTATACAGAATTTCAATATATGAAGAGATTAACAAAATGGTAATAAGAACATTTATTGTTCTAAAAACTTTTGTTTGGCGGTCTTCAGGAATCTCGCGAACTAAGCATAAAGCATTTGTAAGCTTGTTTATATAAAACAAGATAAAGACTGCAAACAAGATAAAGAAGATTATCATTTTGAGATCCCCCTTCCCTCATTATACATATTAGATTACCAGACTATTGGAGAAAAAGATAGCATTGACAACTATTACATTTCAAATATATGTCAAGATAACACTGCAAAGGCAAGCCTTAGTAGAAATTACAGACACATAGTTGCCCTTATTATAGCCCTAAGTTAAAGCTTTATAACAAATAAAAAAGTGACAAGCCGGAGCTTATCACTTTTTCTATTTATTTTGAACAAGAACTTCGTAACCATCCTCAAATTCTTCGATAAAACATTGCTTAGGAGCAAAGAGTAGATGTTTTAAAAGGAGAAAATCCGGAACACAAAGTCCAATATGAAATGCCATTGCAATGCTAAAATAATGCATGTAGGTAGGCAAATATATACTCCCAAGTATAAAAAGAATCGAGCAAGTGACAAAAGGTGTTAGAAGTGAAGCAATCATTTCATTTTTTTTCATTCCCTGACATGCTTTTAATTGAATGGTGGGGAATAAGTGAAAAAGTTTAAGCTTCGCTGAAACTCTGCAGCCACAAAGAATTAAAGGAATAATGTGGAGCAGTTTATGAAAAGGATGCATGCTAATTAATAACAGGACAAACATTAAAAAGTGTCCGTCTTTGAGATGTACTTTTGAATAAAGAAGATTAATAGGTAAGTAGGTTAAAATAAACGAAAGAATCATCGTTAATAAAGATATTAATATGATTCTATATAGTCCAATATCTTTTGTAAGGTTGATGGTTTTCCAGCAGCTCATCGTCTCACCGTCCACGTTTGTTAAAACTAAGTACTACCATACTGTACGACGGTGCAAAGAAAAAATCAATATGGAATTTGGAATTGGATCCCTTTTAGATAAAAAGTATCAATTTAGATGTTGCTTCATACTAGTTGTTTAATTTTTAATAACAAAAGTATTCGTTAAAACTTTCTTAAAATTCGCTAATACTATAAAATAAAGGACAATAATGTACGAGAAAGAGGGTAACAAATGGATTCTATAGAGAAGCGTTTGGAGACATTGGAATATTATCAAACGTTATTCATTAAAATGCTTGAGCCGGAAAAATTTCCTTTTTATCATATGGTGATGAGTAAAGGATTATCGAAGGAAGAAATTGAAGAAATACATACCGTTTGTCATGAGCTTAGTGAAAACCATAATGAACAAAAAGCGCAAGGGTTAGTGATCTTTACAGACCTCCTTACGCAATTTGCCGGCCAATTAAATGCAAAGCTGGATTTATATGAAACAATCCGTGCTTTGCATAAGCAAAAATTATACAGACCTCTTATGGATGATTTTTTGGAATTAATGTAGTGATCGTTCATTAAGTTGATGAAATTAATTGTTCAGACTTAGACTCTTTTTCTTTTCCTTGGGTATCATTGAATGCATCCTCTATGCTGTGGAATGACTGTTCAAAGATTTCCATAAAGTCTTCGCCATAGATGTTACGAATAATACACATCATTTCCATCATTTCTGGAAACTTCCCATATAAATTTTGAAGTGGTAAAGCACCTTTTAATACAGAGTTTCTGTCTGGACTAAAGTCTTCTAAAAGCTTTGAAAGTATTTCCTCACCTTGTTTTGTAAGTTTAATATACGTGTTACGCTTGTCATTGGCTTTTTTGGAAAACTCTAAGTAACCTCTTTCCTCAAGTTTCTTTGAGAAGTTAAAGGCAGTAGATACGTGCATAACTCCGAATTTAGCAATCTCTGAAATTGAAGCTCCGTTTAAATGATCGGCAATCCATAAAATATGGTGCTCGTTAATATTTAAATCGTATGGCTTTATCCATTGTTGCCAATCCTTTTCAATTGTTTTCCATAGTGCTTTACTAAGCTGTGCAACGCGTTGACTAAATAACAAGGCTTCTTTTACTGTAAATTCCCTTTCATTATGTTTCATCAGCCGTCACCCCTGATCTCCCTATTATTATTCTCTATTATGCCAATAAAATAAAGATTAATAAAGATATAAATTTACAAAATTTTTAAAAATTTTTGTAAACCCTTTAATATCAATGGTTAAAGAATAAAAAAAAGTGTGAAGACAATGCTTGTCCATCACACTTTTCGATGAAATAGAAAAATAATTCATATCCTAAGAGGATATATTTTACTTTAAGGTTTGTTCAAGTTGTTTTATTCTGATGTCAATTTCTTCAATTTCCTTCATCAAGTCATTTTTATGTGGTTCAATTTCTTGCTGAAATTGCTCTACTGTTTTTTTAAAGTCAGAAGATACCTCTTTCATAACTACTGAACCATCTTTGACCGTTTTTATAACTTGTTCTTTCAATGCTTTGCTTTCATTTTTCAGCTGGTGTAAAAGATCTTCGAGTTGCTTTCGATTTAAGTTTAATTGTCCGCGTAATTCTTTTCCTGAAGAAGGAGTTGAAAGTAATGTGGCAATGCTGCCGATCACTCCTCCAACAACGAGACCAAATAGTAAAGAATTTTTATTTGCCATTCCTATCCCTCCATATTTTATGTAGATCATTAAAACACTCGTACAACCTCTTATCAACATACCCAAAGGTGTCTTCATTAAACATTATACATAGTTACATAAAAGTTAGCATAAATATTTAGAAAGTCCTTCTTTACTTCCTACTATTGTCCACTTCGGTTCGTGCTTCGATGGACAGGTTTTCGTACATTTAGGCTCTTTTTAAGATTTTGCTTCAGGGTAGGCAAAACACAATAAGATCTCACCAAGCCGGCAATTTCAAAAATGCATCAAGATTGAAGGGAGGATGAGCATGTCAGGTGTTATCTTTTTATTTTTTGTCATAAGCTTATTACTATTTATTGGGGCTTTTCATTATTTTAAACTTCTACAACAATCAACATCTTATCCACCTAAAAAGGTAGTGAAACAAAAGGTGTCTGTACTTGCTACTGGAGGAGTCATCATGCTGTTAATTGGTGTTATTTTAATGTTTTTTAATCAGTAATGGAGATCCGGGTGAAAGATGACTTAGATCTGCGTACTTAAAATAATGAAAGAAAAACCCCGATCAAATGTGATCGGGGTTTTTCTTTATACGTTATTAAGCAACTGTTAAGTTTTTTGAGCGTTTGAAAATACTTTGAACAATTGGCAGGATAATTATCATGGCTGCTCCATTAAATAAAGTGGCAGGAAGAACAACAGTTAGAAATAATGTTGTAAATGCGACACCACCTGGTAGTCCAACAATTAATAAGGCAGCAGTTAAAAAGATTGTTCCTGAAACAATTGTACCAATAACAGCGAGTACAGTAGCTGTGGCAACTTTATTGGCAATTTTCTTTACGACTAAGAATAAGCCGTAAAATAAAAATGCTGTAATGATTTTGTCAATGATATTTGGTAGAAATCCACCAGGGAATGTTGATGTTAACGCAGATAAAAATCCAGTTACGATACCGAGTAAAGTAACATTTTTCATACTTGGAAACATAATTATTCCGATAAACATCATCAATAAAATCATGTCAGGCTTCATTCCATTATAGAATGGAGGCATCACCATATGCAAAACAGCCCCAATTGCCGCAAATAAAGATAAAATAACTAATACTCTTGTGTTCATTTTCTCATCTCTCCTCTTCTAATCTCATAAACTAATCTCCCCAATAGTGAACTCATTTCCTATTGCGAGAGCTTATCGTTATTATAGCAACAATTACTTATTCCGTACAGGTTTTTTCTTTGAGTGTTAATACCAAAAAAAGGGGCTGTCCTCCAAATAAGGAATAGCCCCTTACATCTTATTAACTGTTTTGATTTTTAAATTCTGTCATGAATTTTGCTAATGCTTCACATGCTTCCTTAGGAACAGCATTGTAAGTTGAAGCACGGCATCCACCTACTGAGCGGTGACCTGCAAGGCCGATAAATTGACGCTCTTTTGCTTCTTGAAGGAATTTTTTTGTAAGTTCCTCGTTCTGAAGTGTGAAGGTAATATTCATTAAAGAACGGCTGTTTTTTTCAGCATGTCCTTTGTAAAATCCATTACTTTCATCAATTGCAGAGTAGATGTAGCCAGCTTTTTCTTCATTGATTTTTTGAATCTGTTTCACTCCACCTTGTTCTTTTACCCACTCAAGTACTAAGGAAAGCATGTAAATAGCAAAAGTAGGAGGTGTGTTATATAATGAATTATTTTTAGAGTGAGTTGAATATTTTAAGATCGTTGGAACATCTTCTATTGCTGTTTCTAGAAACTCTTTCTTTACAATAACAACAGTTACACCAGATGGTCCGAGGTTTTTCTGAGCTCCTGCGTAAATAAGATCAAATTTCTCTACATCAATTTCAGTACAAAGAATATCACTAGACATATCAGCGATTAAAGGAATGGGGCTTTCAGGATATTCCTTCCACTGAGTACCAAAAATTGTATTGTTTGATGTGATATGAAGGTAAGCACCATTTTCAACATCATTTAATGAGTAATTTGTTGGGATGTGTGTGTAATTTTCTTCCTTACTTGAAGCTAAAATACGAGTTTCCCCAAACGTTTTTGCTTCTTTTAAAGCCTTTTCTGACCAAGCACCAGTTGTAACAAAGTGTGCTGTTTGACCTGAGTTAAGGAAGTTCATTGGAATCATAGTGAACTGTAGGCTTGCTCCACCTTGTAGGAAAAGGACTTCGTAATTGTCAGGAATCCCTAGAAGCTCTCTTAATAATGAATTTGCACGATTATGCACTTCTTCATAGTCTTTACTTCGGTGACTAAGCTCCATAACAGACATACCTGTGTTATTAAAATTTACTAACTCTTTTTGTGCGCGCTCTAGCACGGGTAATGGAATTGCCGCTGGTCCAGCATTAAAATTATATGCTCTCAATGTATTGCCCTCCTTGATATGGACGTAAAATAATACTCATATCCTATCATGAATAGAGAAGGAAATGTAGACTGAAAATTTTCATCTTTGTGAATGTTAGTGCAGAAAACGTTTACATTTCATTTGAAAAACATTTCTTAATGACTTGGAGTTTGATAAACTCTAAAATAGTAAAGAAGTTTGGGTTAAAAATCACATTCTATTCTTGAATGGAAGTTGATATTTGTATAAACATTCCCAAATATTAAAATGATACAATGAGTAACTGCATACAAAAAGGAGGTTTTCATGACTCTAAGAAAAAAGCTACTAATTGCTTCAATTAGTATAATTTCTTTATTTATGTTCATTATCGTTCTATTGGTTGGAATAATCACGAGTCGAATTCATCATATATATGAGCAAGAGCAGGTTACAACGCAAATTAACCAAACACGTAACTTATTAAATAATGAATTAAAATCACTGGATCGTTTGAATTTGGATTATGCTGCATGGGATGACACCATTTCTTTTATTGAAGATAAAAACGATTTTTATATTCAATCGAATCTTACCTCTGAGACATTTCTACAAAACAATATTGATCATATGATCTTCATAAATAATAGGGGACAGATTGTTTATGTTAAACAAATGGATTCTGAAGGAAAAACTATTAAAAATTATATTGATAGCAATTGGCTAGATATATATAAACTTAAAAAAGTTCTACATTCAAAAGAAAAAATAAACGGCTTAATTAAAACTCCTGACGGAATCATGCTATTATCCGCTCACCCGATTTTAAACAGTCAATATGAAGGGCCTTCAAATGGAACACTAATTTTCACTAGAAAATTAGATCAAAAACTTGTTAGTGAATTAGGCAATATCATAGAGCTTGATCTTTCTTTTTTTCAAGACTCACCTAAGAAATTGACTAAACAAGAGGTGAAGCAATTAGAAAATGAAAATTTATATATCGACGAGGTAAGTGATACTACAATAGCTGGCTACAGTGTTCTAACGGATCTGAAAGGTGATCCACTTTCGTATATTGAAGTGAAAAGCGAACGAACCATTTATAAAAATGGCAGGATGTTAATTCTACTGAATCTTCTTTCCTTTTTAGTCCTAGTCACAATTATTTGTACTGTACTTTATTTTACTTTTGATAAGATATTCGTTTCGCGAATCTTATCGTTAAAGCGAAGCATTGCAAACATTCGTTCATACAACAATAATGGACATAGCGTTGGTAGTCACGGTGATGATGAGATTGGCCACTTAGCCATGCAAATAAACGATATGCTTGCAACACTTGAAAACTATAATAACAAATGGAAAAAAAGAGCAAATTTTGATTCCCTTACTAATCTCCCTAACAGAGGATATCTAACAAAAAAAATGAACGATTTAATTTCAGCAGAAGAAGAATTTGCTGTATTTTTTATGGATTTAGATGGTTTTAAGGGAGTTAATGATTCTTATGGTCATGAAACAGGTGATATTTTACTGCAACTTGTAGCTGAACGCCTTAAACATGTCGTTCGTGAGGTGGATACAGTATCTAGGCTTGGTGGAGACGAATTCGTTTTGCTTGTAGATATGAAGAGGGACAAAGAGCAATTAAGAATATTAGCTGACAGAGTGATTAAGAAACTAAATGAACCTTATAAAATCAATAAGATCATGATCACTGTATCAGCAAGTGTTGGGATTGCGCAATCGCCCAAACATGGGACAGACTATCATTCACTTATTAAGATGGCAGATGAAGCCATGTATATCGCAAAGAAGGCAGGAAAAAACAAATTTCATTTATTGTCTTGAAAAAACAAAAGGGCCGTCATGGCCCTTTTATTTAATTCCTTCTTTAATTGTGGTAGCAATTTCTTGGAGATCTTCTGGTGTATATTGATCTGCATGTGACTTCCATACAGCACCAAATCCGTCTCCCTTGCCGTATCTTGGCAGGATATGCATATGATAATGAAAAACAGATTGTCCGGCCTTTTCTCCATTATTGTTAAGTAAATTTAGGCCATCAGGCTGGAATTGTTCTTTTATGGAGTTGGCAATTTGGGGAACAACCTCAAATAATTTACTCGCAATTTCGGGTGTTAATTCATAAATGTTTTCTCTATGTACTTTTGGAACAACAAGCGTATGTCCTTTCGTTACCTGACTAATGTCTAGAAAGGCAATAACATGTTCATTTTCAAATACTTTTGCACTTGGAATTTCTCCCTTAACAATTTTACAAAAAATACAGTCACTCATTTTTTTCACTTCCTTCAAAAAAAATCTTATTCAACAGCTTTCAACATTATTTGTAAAGCAAGTATGTTATGTTTAACTACTAGTTACGAAACAACTATATTTTACCATAAGAGAAAAGAAAAAGAACAGAGTGAAACGAATGTTCACCCTGTTCCCGAGGAAGGAAAAAAACTCATGTTATGGGAAAATGTCTTTGATAAACACCTCATTTAACATTTAGATTTAAATGCTATCTGATGTGTGAAGTCCATTGTTCAATGCAATCATCCCCTTGTTACTAAATAAACGTTCTAACATTTCGGAAACTGTATTTTGACAAACACCTCATTTATAAAATGATGCTATACAGAGCGTTTATTTAAGAAAATAGCGGCCCGTAGACACCTCATTTCGTGAGAGTTCAATCATCAATGGGTAAAAACAATATAATTGTCTTTGACAAACACCTCATTTAACATTTATTTAAATGCTATCTGATGTGTGATGACCATTGTTCAATACAATCATCCCCTTGTTAGTTGTTTATATAACATAACAAAAAGTGGAATTGTCTTTGACAAACACCTCATTTACAAAATGATGTTACATGCAGGCATCTAATTCAACAGAATAGCGGCCCGTAAACACCTCATTTCGCGAGTGTTTTTTCAATGGTAAAGCAATGATCCCTTGAGTTAATAGAAATTGTCTGGGACAAACACCTCATTTAAAGGTTTTGTTTTTAACAATTAACCCTTCCTCACTAATTATGATGTCCCAGAAAACCAAGATTATGCGAAAAAGCTTTCTAAGTTTAGGCAAGTGATTTTAAATTTTGATACTATAAAAAGAAGGCAGTGAAAAAACTCTACAATTTTTACTGCTAAATTTAAATCAACAAATTAAACAGTAAAAGGAGAAACGTGATCATGACGCTTCTAAAGGTTGAACATTTAACAGGTGGGTATACTCGAAAACCTGTCTTAAAGGATATTTCATTTGAGGTTGAAAAAGGTAATATTGTTGGTCTTATCGGTCTAAATGGTGCTGGTAAAAGTACAACAATCAAGCATATTATTGGAACAATGGAAGCTCATAAAGGACAAGTCTCCATTAATGGGAATACCTTTGCTTTAGATTCTGCAGCCTATCGTTCACAATTTAGCTTTATACCAGAAACACCCATTTTATATGATGAGTTAACACTGTATGAACATTTAGAGCTAACAGCGATGGCATATGGAATTGATAAGGACACTTTCGAAAAACGACTTCAGCCGTTATTAAAGGAATTTCGGATGGAGAAGAGGTTAAAGTGGTTTCCAGCTCATTTCTCAAAGGGAATGAAGCAAAAGGTTATGATAATGTGTGCCTTCTTAGTTGAACCTGAGCTTTATATTATTGATGAGCCTTTTGTTGGATTAGATCCATTAGCTATAAATTCATTATTGGAAATGATGGATCAAGCTAAAAAACAAGGATCAGGCATTCTTATGTCAACACATATATTAGCAACAGCGGAAAGATATTGTGATTCTTTTATTATTTTACATAACGGAGAAGTTCGCGCAAAAGGAACATTACTTCAATTAAGGGAACAATTTGGAATGAGAGATGCGACTTTAGATGATCTTTATATTCAGTTAACAAAGGAAGATCAAGATGAAGAGCGTTAATGAAATATGGCAGACACGAGTAAATCAACATATAAATGAAACGAGAATGTACTTGAAGTATATGTTAAATGACCACCTTCTTTTTGTTTTTATATTTTTAGGAGCGGGTGGAGCTTTAACTTATCAAAGATGGCTTGAAACATTATCTCCTGATTTTCCGGCTATCGTAATTATGACATTAACTTTTGCGTTTATCGTCATAACGTCAAGTGTTAGAACATTGTTGAAAGAAGCTGACATTGTTTTTTTACTCCCGATGGAATTTAAACTAAGAGGATATTTTCAAAAAGCTTTTAGATACAGTTTTATTACACAAAGCTTTCTCGTTATTGTTCCTTTAATATTATTTACACCCTTGTATTTTAAGGTAACAGATGCAAACGGAAGGACCTTACTTATTTGCTTGGGACTCTTACTACTCGTCAAGTTTTGGAATTTAAGGGTAAGCTGGGCAATGAGTTTTTATACAGAAGCTTCAGCAAAATGGAGTGATCTAATTGTACGATTTGTATTAAATGTATCTGTTATTTATTTTATTTTCTCTCAAGATTACCTTTTCTTAATTGTTCTGTTTGTTATTATGACAGGGTATGTTTTGTACTTTTCAAACAATGTGAAACAAAAGGCATTAAAATGGGAGCAGCTTATTAAAAGAGAAGAAGGAAAGAAGCAATCTTTTTATAAGCTTGCAAACTTATTTACCGATGTGCCTAAGCTTAAGAAACAGGCTAAACGTCGTGCCTATCTTGATTGGATGGTCAAGCAAGTAAAGTATCATCAGGAAAATGTATATGAGTATTTGTATGTGCGTGCATTAATTCGATCAGGCGATTATTTGGGCATTATTGTTCGGCTAATAATCATCGGAAGCATAATCTTGTCATTCTTAAATGAACAGTTAACAGGCTACATCGTTGTATCCGTTCTATTTATTTTTTTAACTGGCATTCAGATCATGAGTTTATACAAACATTTTGAATTATTAGAGTTGACTAACTTATATCCAAATGCTGAAAAGAAAAGATTATCAAGCTTCTTAAAAATAATGTTTACAGTATTTTTAATTCAAACGGTGATTTATTCACTCATCACATTCCTTTTTGCAACTGTTTCTATTTTTGTCGGAACCCTTATTGCAACAGCTTTATTTTCCTATCTTTTTGTTTTTATTTATATGAAAAATAGAATAAAGAAAAATGAAAAGGATGTTTAGGTATGAGCTACGAATTACAAGCTGCTGAAGAAGCGAAAATGTGGAAACAGAAGCTATTGAGAAAAGCATCATTTTGGGAGCGTTCATCTAAGAAAGCACAAAACAAAATGAACGGAATGATTCCAGAAAAAGTACACCATACTGTTACCGAGAGTATTAAAAAGATGGTCGAGGCAACATTACTAGGATCTAATATCACAACATTTCCTAAAAATGTTGAGGACCTAACATTTGAGCAACGAGAAAACTTGGTGAGAAAATCAATTGGAATGTACAAAAAAACAGCTGCGATTGAAGGGGCTTCAACGGGAGCAGGTGGACTTCTTTTAGGCTTAGCAGATTTTCCGTTATTTCTTAGTATTAAAATGAAGTTTCTTTTTGAAGTTGCAAACCATTATGGATACAGTACGAAGGAATATGAGGAAAGATTATTTTTGCTTTATGTGTTTCAACTAGCCTTCTCTAGTGATACACATAAAGAAGACACTCTTGCAATCATTGAAAATTGGGAAACAAAAAAAGTAGAAATCAAAGACTTAGATTGGCGTATCTTTCAACAAGAATATCGCGACTATATAGATCTTGTAAAACTAATGCAAATACTTCCAGGAATCGGCGCTGTTGTTGGTGGTGTAGCCAATTATCATCTTGTACAACAGCTTGGGGAATGTGCAATGAATAGTTATCGGTTGAGGATTTTTTAAGTGACTGTGGTCAAACCCCCAATA
>NZ_NUMC01000120.1:0-12501 GCF_002577655.1 Bacillus sp. AFS040349
GGGGTTTGACCACAGGCACCCCCTACCTACCTATTTAGGTCTCCAGCTAATCAAAGCCGCATTATACTCATTCCTGTAAATAAACTTCCCGTTCTCACACACAATATATTTACTTAGAACATCCTCCACCAATGATATATCTACGTTATCGGTTAGAATTCTACTCATATTTTTCTCTAGGCATTCTTCATATGATGAATATACCTGTATTCTGGATAAAGGGATGATCTTACAATCTGCATAGATTCCTAGTTCATATAATAGATTGAGCAAATCAATATAATCTTTACGTGGAAATTTCACCTCAATACCATATTGATCATGAAGCTCTAAGTAATGTGGTTGAATGGGGCCTGTTGTCATCCCAATGATTGCTAATCGTTTTGCATGTTTATGAATATGAAGCAAGGCTTTTTTAATTCCAAACATTCGATAAAAGCAATTAAAGCCAAAGATAACATCATAGTTTTTATTTAGTTCTATATGTTCCCACTTTTCACGAATGAACTCAACGTCCGTAATATTTCGTTTATGTAATTCTCCATTTAAAAAATCAAGAATTGCTGAAGAACTATCAACAAGTGTTAGCTTCTTTACTCTTTCTGCTAACGAAAATGTATAATTTCCCCATCCTGGTCCAATTTCAAGTAGTTCATCTTGATCATCTATTAAACTTGAAACATGTTTCATTATTTCGATGGCATAAAGATCTGGTTCACCGATATTGTCTTTCTTTTTTAGCAACTCCTGCCAAAAATTCTCCTCACTCTGATCGTTTATCATTCGCTCAGGCAGATTTCCTTGCCAGTCTTTTATCCCTTCCTGCCACTTTTCTTCTATACTATACATAGAATTGTTTCCCATACGGACCTCCCGCACTAATTTTATCTACACTTCTTCTAGTATATAGTTAATTATTTTTTATCAGTAACAATAATGTATAAGAAAAGGTACATATTTTTTTACTAATCTCACCAATGAACTTTCAATTTAAAACAAAACTTTAGATACACATTCCCACCAAAACATTGTAAAATAAATAGGAAAATATACTCATCAGGAGTGACAGAGATGACAACCTCATTAACATCTAGCACTCTAGGAATACTAGAGGAAAAACTAGAAGAATCAATTATCGAATTACAAGAAGATATAAAGAAAACTGTTAGAAGTTATGGCCTTACCAGCACCAGAACAATTGGTAAGAGTAAAAAATTAGATAAATATATTTTTGAATTACAACTCATAAAGCAACTTAAAAAGAATTTATAGTGTAGTACATATATCCTTGGGACAGGAGGCAGTTTGGCTCGTCCCATTATTTGTATTTAATGTCATATAGAGCTCGCTCTTGGTAACTTTAAAATAAAAAAAATAGAAGGAACAGCACCTTGTCTCCATACTTAATTCAACATTAAAAGGGGTGTNNACACCCCTTTTAATGTTGAAACAAGGGTGAAGTGCACCCTTTATCATTTATCATTCGACAAACTTCGGGAAGTGACAGGCACCGCCACAACCTCTTTCGAAAACTGCGGTAACCATCCCCCGTGTGCTTCGATTAAGTCATCACACATAGAGATGATGTCGTCCATAGATAGTTCAGCAGCTGTGTGTGGGTCAAGCATTGCTGCTTGGTAGAGTGTTTCTTTTTTTCCAGTGATGGCTGCTTCTATTGTTAGTAGCTGTGTGTTTATGTTTGTTCTGTTTAGGGCTGCTAATTGCTCTGGTAGGTCACCGATGTAGGTCGGCATAATACCACTTCGGTCCACAACGCATGGTACTTCAATGACCGCTTTCTCAGGTAAGTTACTGATTAACCGGCCTGTATTAAGGACGTTTCCACCAAACTTAAATGGAATGTTTGTTTCCATTGCTTCAATGATTCGAGATCCATATTCGTGGGATCTTGCGTGAGTAAGCTGACTATTATTCACCATATCCTCTCTCATCGTTTCCCATCTTTCAATTTGTTCCACACAGCGACGTGGGTATTCGTCTAGTGGAATATTGAAACGGTCAATTAACTCTGGGTATTTGCTTTTAATGAAATATGGATGATATTCCGCATTATGCTCGGAAGATTCCGTTACATAGTAACCGAATTTATCCATTAATTCGTATCGTACCATATCATCATGCTTCCCTTGTTGTTTTTCCTTAGCACGACGTTTAATTTCTGGATATAGATCTTTTCCATCACGTTTTACTTCAAGTAACCATGCCATATGGTTGATTCCTGCAATTCTCTCTTCTATTCCTTCATGCTCCATTCCTAAATCTCTGAACAGATGCTCTGTACAAATTTGAACACTATGGCAAAGTCCTACAGTTTTGATATTTGTATAGCGAAGCATTGCTCCAGTTAAAGTTGCCATTGGGTTTGTATAGTTAAGGAATAACGCATCGGGACAAACCTCTTCCATATCCTTAGCAAAATCCAGCATAACTGGAATAGTACGTAATGATCTAAAGATACCGCCAATACCAATCGTATCTGCAATCGTTTGACGCAATCCATACTTTTTAGGAATCTCAAAATCTATTACAGTGCTTGGCTTGTAGCCTCCCACTTGAATCGCATTTATAACATATTTTGCCCCTCTCAAGGCTTCCTTGCGATCTCCGTAAGCCTTAATTGTGACATTACAATTATAATTTTGCTTTAAGTTGTTAAGCATATTCTCTGAATCTTTTAATCGTTGCTCATCAATATCAAATAAGGCGAATTCAAATCCAGCTAAAGCTGGGACAAACATACAGTCTCCTAACACATTTTTTGCAAATACTGTACTTCCTGCACCGATAAATGTAATTTTAGACATACTTAACATCCTTTCTTTATAAAAAATTAGCCTTTAACTGACCCAGAAGATAAACCGGCAATAAAATATTTTTGTAGAAATAAGAATAGTAGTGTCATTGGCAGCATTGCTAATATCGCTGCAGCTGCTACTAAGTTTAAATTATTTTGATTTTGCCCAAAAAAGCTTGCTAGCGAAACCGTTACAGTGTGCATGGACTTATCTTGCAAAAAGAAGATGGCAAATTGATAGTCATTCCAGATAAAAACACAAGCTATAATCAGTACGGAAGCTGTTACAGGCTTAAGTAACGGAAACACGATTCGAAAGAATGTTCCAAGTGTACTCGCTCCATCAATTTTCGCAGCTTCTTCCAGCTCCTTAGGAACAGTTGAACGAATAAATCCAGCGTATAAAAAAATCGTGAGTGGCATAAATGCCGCAACATTATTTAAAATTGCTACTTCATACGTATTCATCATTCCAATATTAACGACCATTTTATATAAAGGAACCAAGGCCGTTAATGGCGGGATAATCATGATGGCAATAAATAAGAAATAGAAAACCTTATTTAATGTTGTTTGACGGCGCGCCATTGGATATGCTGCCATCGAGCCAAAGAATATGAGCAAAGCAGCTGAACAAGCGGTGATAATCGTTGTGTTCACAAATGATGGACCTAAATTTGCAATCGTCCAGGCATCTGAAAAATTTTGCAAGTTTAATTCTTTTGGAAAAACCCATTTTGAACTAAAATCCCCCTTAGCCTTTAAAGCTGTTGTCACCATAATATAGAAGGGGATAATATGAATGAACATAACGAGTATTGATACACCTGTTAGCAGTTTTTTATTTTTATTAAGGTGTTCCATTATGCTTCAATCTCCTTCCGCTTAAAATAAATAAGGGCTGATAAGCTCAGGATCAGAATGATAAATGCCATAAACACACCCTGTGTCGCAGCATACCCAGCATCCTGTCTCTTAAAATACAAATCATACATAAAAGTGGACATCGATTGTGATGCATTCCCCGGGCCACCACCTGTTAAAGCTACAATCACATCAAATAGTTTCAAACCACCGATAATATTTAACACCATATTAATCGTGATAGATGGCATTAACATAGGCAATGTGATGTTTTTAAATTGTTGAAATGATGATGCCCCATCAATTTGTGCAGCTTCATAGTAATCTTTTGAAATGCTTTGTAATCCAGCTAAATAAATAATCATCGCGATTCCAACGAATTGATAGGTGTTAACAAACACGATGATCCATGTATTCATTTCTGGATTTCCTAAAGCATTAATCTTTTCAAAACCAAAGAATTGCAACGCATCATTAAGGGCTCCACCTTGAAAGGCGAAGAAAAAGTACCAAATATACCCCATAATCAACGGGCTAATGATAACCGGTAAATAAATAATTGTTCTTGTAATAGCCTTCATTTTTATGCTTTGATTTAAAAGCAATGCATATAAAAGCCCCAAAACGTTCTGAAAAATTGTACTTCCGATTCCGTATAGAAGCGTATTTTTCACAACTAACCATGTTGTAGGATCTGCAAAAAGTCGTTTATATTGATCAAAGCCAACAAAATCATAATCTTGAGAAAATCCGTTCCAATTTGTAAAAGAGAGCTGAATTCCATTGAAAAAAGGATAGAGAATAAACAGAAAAACAACGGCAAAACTCGGGAGATACATCCACCATAGTGATGATTGCTTTTTTATTTTGAGCTTTTTTGACTTATTCGCTACTGATCTCTCAGTATTTGTTACTAATTCGCTCATTTATTTCCACTCCTCATATAGACTTGCGGTATTTCAAAGGAGAAAGCAAATCTAGCCTCTCCTTTACAGAAATACCTCAGCCTTTCCATCGAAGTTACTGATTTCTTAAACGTGTATACTCTTCACCCATTTTTTCGGAAAGCTGTTTAGGAGTTAGCGTTCCTGCAAACAACTCTTGACCAGTAGTAGCCATAACATCCCACATTCCACTTGGTAAATAAACACGGTCAAAGTAAGGTTCTACAGCAATGTCTTCATACTGTTTGTAGTATTCTGAGAAGTAGTTTTCCGCGTCTACATTTGTTAGAGCATCTGGTGCAGACGTTCCTTGCGCCATTTTTTCAATGTTTTCCGGCTGTGCCATAAATTCAATGAACTTTTTCGCTTCTTCAGGGTGCTTTGTATCCTTCCACATCGCAATTGTGTGACGCTCCCCACCAATCCAGCTTTGCTCATCACCTTCATGGAAAGCAGGAACAGGCATCGTACCAACCTTCACATCAGGATTTAATTCCGTTGCATCCGGTCCTAGTGATCCTGCTACAAAGGTAAAGGCTATTTTATCTTGGGCCATCAATTCTGTAGCCTGCTGAAGCTTTGCTGTAAGGACGTCTTCATTGATCAGTCCTTTATCTTGAAGCTCCTTCATTAGCTTAGGTAGTGGTGTATAATTCGACCAATCAAATGAACCGTCTGTTAACGCTTCTCCATGGCTATTATTTTCATCTGTAATAACTAGAGGAGTCGCAAGCTGATCATAAATTTGCCCTATTGTCCAGTTGTCTCCACCTGGAATCCATAAAGGTGTTACTTCACCATTGCTTTTCTCTTTAATCGTTTCTAAAGCTTTGACAAACTCATCAATTGTTTGAGGAGGCTCCACACCATACTTTTCTAATACATTTACATTAAAACTAACACCATCTTTTGCTTGATTAATAGGAAAAGCATAAACTTTACCAGTGTCATCTTTCAGAATTTTATCAAGTGCTGGATCTAGGTTTTGTACCCAAGCCATGTCTTTTTGATCTGCTACATATTCACCGTAACGAAGCTGTGACCAACCATGTGTATCAAATAAATCCGGCATATCATTTGCCGCCATTTTCACGCGAAGCATATCTTCATATCCTCCACCAGGAAGGTTTAAGTCAATCTTAATATCAGGATTTTTCTCTTCAAAATCAGCAACAACACTCTCGATAGCTTTCTTTTCACCTTCATTACTCATCGTTAAAAATAGAGATAAAGTTACTTTTCCATCCTCTTCCTCACTAGATGCTCCTTTGTTAGAACAAGCTGCTGCAAACATCGAGAAAGCGATTACAAAAATGATCATACTTATCAACTTTTTCATTCTTATCCCCCACTTTTTCGTTTCTAAAGAATACAGTCTTAATGTGTTTTTCTTTTCTTTCGATAAAAGCTAGATTATAATGAAAGTCTAACTATTTTCCCATTTTGGGAGCCTTCGAGATAAAAAGAATGCTGAATTATACCTAAAAAATTCATTCTGCCAAATGGATTTTTTACATTCATTATTCCTTTTTATCTCTTATTTTTTAAAAACTGAATACAACTCGTGAAGAAAACCACCCCCTTTAAAGCTTTTTATCTTTATCGATTCGCACCACAGCTTTGACGCACCATTAACTTTGTCGGAACTGTTACCTTCAATGGAATTTCTCTCCCATTCATTTTATCGAGTAACAACTGAACACCAACTCTTCCCATTTGTTCTGTATATACTTTTACAGTAGTTAACGGAGTACTTGCAAATCGAGCCATTTGAATATCGTTAAAGCTTACGATGGCTAAATCCTCTGGTACTTTTATATTTGCTTCTTGTAGAGCATGCATTGCTCCTATTGCCATTGAATCTGATGCGACGAAAAAGGCTTCAGGTAAATTCCCTTTTCTAATAAACTCCTTCATAAGGTCGTACCCTTGAGTCATCGTGTACTCTCCAATGACAACATACTCCTCACAAAATGTCCCCTTTGATTCAAGAACCCTTTTATAGGTAGAAAATCGTTTATTCACAACAACTTTATGATCGGATAAGTAATCTCTTTCTGTTCCACCAAGATATCCAATTTTCTTATATCCCTGGTTTAATAAATGTGTTAAAGCATTTTCGGTTGCTTTTTCAAAATCAATCACAACACAATCGAAATTTTCCTCGTCAGGACAATGATTAATAAACACCACATTTTTTATTCTTCTTATACTCTCAAGAACCTCCATACTAGTTCCACCAACGACAATTAGCCCATCTAATTCATGATCAAAGGTTTTATCATCATCTGACATTCTGATCATTTTGTTTGCATAAATCCCCTGATTAACACATTCATTTTCCACCCCTTTTCTTATAGCGGTAAAATAAGGGTCTTCAACTCCATCGATTTTTTCCTCTAACGTATGAACAAATGAAATTCCTACTCTCGGTTGTTTTTCATGAAAAGAATTTTGTGTACCTTTTCTCTCTTTTAACGTTGTATATCCAAGCTCTTTAGCTATGTCTAAGATGCGTGCTCTTGTTTCATCAGCTACCGATAAACTCGGATCATTATTTAACACTCTCGAAACAGTGGAACTAGCCACATTTGCTTTAGCTGCTATTTCTTTTATCGTTGCCATATTGACTACCTCACTAGTTATCTAATAAACTTTCACTGAATTTTCACTATTACTTTCACTAAACATTTCCTTTGTTAGGTAAAGTTTACCAGCATTATTAAGCGTTTTCAATATATTTTTTACTAAACCCCCCCTGTTTTTTCTTGTTTATTAAATTAAATATTGCAATATATCAATTTCCTCATTATTAAATTAGATATTACATATAAAAATAAAAGGAAATATTTACTGAACATTTCCTTTCCATCGCTAAAATTCATCATAAAAAACCCCAGCTACACTTTATTTGTAGTGGGGTTTTTTTATTTTATCTTAGCGATCAGATCAGTATCTGCTGTGTGTTAAAAGACAACTGTTTCATTCGACAAACTTCGGGAAGTGACAGGCACCCTAAAACGCAGGACCTACAAAATACCTTAATGTAGGTTCTAATCGTATAATCTCTTCATAACTTCCATTTTGGTCAGTCCAGTTTATCATTAATAATACTTCATCTTTTTTATTTTCTATTTTTTCGGTTGTTGTTAGGTAGTTGTAGTTTTGACCATTTTCTAATTCTACTTTACTGTCTACCGAATGTACTTCTGTTCCGTTTTTAGTAAGTATAACATTTGAGATAGTGACTGTTCCTTTTCCGTTCCAAACAAGGTTGCCATTCCAAAATCCTTTAGGGCTTCGTTCATCCTTGAACGTTGTTTTCCAGTCCTTATTCTTAGAGTATCCCTCCCACTCAGGGGGTTGATTTAGTGAGTAGATGACCCAGGATACAAGGCACATAATTAAAATAGCTATGGAGTAAATTATTTTTTTATTCATCATGTGGTTATCTCCAATTTTTTCTTTTATCATACATGGACTGAAATGGATTGGATAGAGTACTAGTTACCTATTATCTCATTTTTATTACTCTATACATATTTTCACTTGTGTTTTTGAAATTTTTATCATAATAATCACTCGTATTTGATGCAATGTAGATCGTTCCATTTGCCTTTCTGTTAACAAGTACGGAATGGAACCATCTACCGTCAGACTTACGGAATTGAACAACATCTCCTACAATTGCATTGCTAATAATAGTACTTTGACTAGAACTTGTTACCGCTGACATTCCTTGTTTTGTCCAATAGCTGTAAAAATCTATTACTCTAATCCAAGATGTAGCAGCTTTCTTTCTCCAGTAACAACTATTAGAGCCTGTACATGCATAATATGCATCATTATACCAATAGCTTGTTGTTGCATAATCTCCAGAAGGAACAGAGCTTGGCTTTTTCTCTGCTTTACCACCAGCATTTACTGCTTGAGATACAAAGTTTGTGCAGTTATATGGATATCTATTAAAGTTAGGGTTTGTTTTAGTTGCCCATTGCTTTGCGTAATTTGCAGCATTTGTCCCGCTATACGCCATAAGTGTTTTTGTTGCACTACTATCACTTAGACTCGAAACATCACTGTTTTTATTTTTATTCTTACCTTTTTTATTTTTCTCTGCTTCTACTTCTTCTTCTAAAGCTTTATCCGCTTCATCTTGCTCTTTAATTTCCTTTTTAATTTGTTTGATTGTTTTTTTCGAAATATGTTTTAGATTAA
Source organism: Bacillus sp. AFS040349 (assembly GCF_002577655.1). NCBI lineage: Bacteria > Bacillati > Bacillota > Bacilli > Caryophanales > Bacillaceae > Bacillus > Bacillus sp. AFS040349. The sequence goes on from NZ_NUMC01000120.1 coordinate 8,842, forward strand.
ATTTTTCTTTGTTTATTTTTTTAGAAGCTAAGCTAGTTTGAATAAATTCTTCAGGATTTTCTGCTTGGGCATTTTCTAATTCATATAAATATTCACCAGCATAAAACAAAATTAGTTCATAATCAGGATGTTTAGCTAAGTTTTCATCCTTATCCTCTAATAGCTGAAGAACTAGATAATCAATAAATTCCTCAGATCCTATTTCTATATCAATATTACCTTCTTCAAAATAGTTTAATAGCTTTTGTTCGATTTCCCCAATTGTGTAACTATCAAACTCCTTAGCGTGAGTTTGATGACTAAAACCAAATAAAACACAGATAAATATCAATGAGAAAGAGAGAGTAAGAATTTTTTTCATTTGTTTCTCCTTTTTTGTATTTATTTGGATATCCGAGATTTATTATATATTTTAAAAATGTAAAAAGGTATAAAAATATAGAATAATATGTAAAAACAGGCAATATATCACAAACTATTATCCTATTACACTAGCCGCATTCAGGACTTTAGGGTAACTGCACATAGGTATTTCATCCTCTTCGCTAGATTAGCTTACAATTGTGTATATACAGAAAGCCCATTCGAGATCTACTCAAACGGGCTTTCTTTACCTGTTGAACACCTTTCACCTAAGAATCCGGTGCCCATAATGAATTCACAATTTGACTGTCAAATAAGTTGGTGTCAATATTACATGCTTCTGCATCGATGCCATACTGCCAGCCTAATGCTAGGGAGTTTTCAGGAGCATCTGGTGTAAATTCGTCAGGGGCATTTGCTTTTGTCGTGATTCCGATATTTGGTGATGCTGTCCAAATAATGTTTGTTTCAAGAATATCCGGATTTTCTTCGGACGCAGCATTATAGGCTGCCACTAAATCACTCTCCGGATCAAAAACCCCATAAATACCAGAGCTATATTGTGATTCATTTATCGTTTCAAACCAACCTCTTATAAACTCGGAATCTACCGGATATGTTGGCTCAATGTCAGCAAAAATGGCTACTCCATTAGGAATACCTAGTTCATTAGCAAGATTTATCGCTCCCTCGGCTTGACTAACACCGTTATCAAAACCAGTTGCATCACTAAATTGATTATATATCGGTAGAATATAAGCCCCTTCTCCATGAATTAAGTCAACCTGTTCTGCTGTAAGACCCCTAGAAACATCTTCACGATCACCTAAATAGCGACCATAAATCACAGGCTCACCGAAGTTTTCCCTTACACACATCGTAAATTCCTCTGTTGTTTCACTAGCGGAGTCAATCCCCCATACAATCTCGCCTAAACCTTCAGGAGGGGTACCTTCGTTATCCTCTCCATCATTGCCATTGCCATCACTTCCGTTGCTCTCACCACCATTGTTATCCTTATTTTCCGATGACTTCTTTGGTGTATTTCTATTTTCAACTGCATTATTCACTTGAATCTCAGTTTGAATGCCCAAGTTGTTCACAAGGTCATTTTTTAAATTTTTAATGACCATACCATCAACATTGTTGTTTAGCATATTATTAAGTAGGCCGGTAGTACCTTCACTCAAATCATTTTCAACCTGGTTAAAAATTTTAGCATGGCCACTACCAGATAGGTCATTCTGTAATGAGTTATCAATAGAAACACTTTGATCTGTATTAACCTCGTTGTTAACCGTTGTGTTCACCACTACGTCTCCGTTACTCGTAATATTATTCTGTATGTTGTTTACGATATTGATTGAACTATTTTCACTTGAAGAGTTGTTTTCTTGAGGGGGCACTTTGCTTTTATCAGTACCATTCAGAAAGATAAAGGTACAAAATCCTATAAGGATCAATAAAGATGTTGTAAGATAGACCACTGAATTTTTTCCGAGATTCATATACTCACTCCTAACGTTTTAATTTAGGGGCAGAGTGTTTAGAAGGATGAGGGTTAGAGACTGTACTATATGATATGAACTTAGAAAAAAAGGGTGTGGGTAGCGATAAAGAGATTCTTTGTTCCTATATCAATTGGTATTTTTCGTTAATTTAGTGGGACAAGGGACCTGTCCCCTTGTCCGCAAATTTGTTGTATACTTGAAAAAGAGATGATGAACGAGGGTGATTTCCATGGTTAATGTACTGGTTGTAGATGATCATATTGCAGTAACAGAGGGAACGAAGGCTATATTAGAAACGTGTAATGACATCATTGTTGATACTTTGTCGCCCCCTTTTTCTATTGAGATGATTAAGGACAAAGATTACACAAAATATGATGTGATTTTAATGGATATTAATTTGGGGCTTGATCAAAACGGAATAGAAGTGTCTAAGCTTATTCTGAAGAATCAGCCTGACTGTAAGATCATTATTTATACAGGATATGATATTGAGGATTATTTTATTGAGGCTATAAAAAGTGGGATCTACGGAGCTATTAATAAAAATACAACAAAACAGGATATCGTTACTTATATTAATCATGTTCTGAACGGTGATATTGTGATGTCTCTAGAACTTTGCAAAAGATCTTTAAAAACCACCACAAAACCACCAAGAGAGAAAGTTGGCTACACCGAGCGTGAGCGAAACATCTTAGAATTATTAGGTGAAGGTCTTACAAATCAGGAGATTGCAGATAAACTCTTCGTAAGTAAACGAACAGTTGAGTATTCCATTACCGAGATATTCAATAAGCTCAATGTATCGTCACGAGCAGAAGCCGTTTTAATTGCAAAATCAGAAGGACTATTATAAATAAAAAAGATAACCTATCCTTGTCTTATGCCAAGTGAAGGGTTATCTTTTTATATTTCAATGATTACTTTAAATCCATCACCAGGGTTCGTATCAATCTTCATTGTTCCATTTAATAACGTAACTCTTTCACGAATACCTGACAATCCCATGCTACTTTCTTTGGAGAAAACTGTATCTACCCCTGCGCCAACACCATTGTCTTCATAATGAATAACCAATACATCTTTAATGTTAACAAGAATTAGATTAATATGAGAAGCCTCAGAATGCTTAGCCGCGTTATTTAAGAGCTCTTGGACAATTCGATAGATGTTTAATTGAACATCTAAATCTTCAGGCTCCTTAAGATTGTTAATATTCAAATTAACCGTCATTTGATGGTTATCTTCATGTTGATAGATTAATTTTTCCAATCCCTTTTTTAGACCTAAATCATATAAAACATTTGGCCTTAACTCATAACATGTTTCTCTTGTTGTTTTAATAATCTTCGTAATGTGATTCATCATTTTATTGATATCATCAGCACTTACATCATTACTAGTTAAATACCATTCACTCGCTCTTTCAAAGTTCTTTTGAAAGGAGAGTAAATCTTGTAAAACAGAATCATGAAGGTCCTTAGCAACCTCTGACCTTTGCTTTTCTTCTAGCTTATAAAGAACTCGGTTAAGCCAAATTGGATTTGATTCTTCCTTTGAATGCTCAAGGTTTTCAAGATATAGCATAAGATTTTCGATCTTCAAGAAGTTCTCAAGCGTTACATGTGTGTAATAAGCAAGGGTTTTTAAATAAGATAGCTCATCTCTCGTTAAAATAGGTGTATTAATTTTCGAAGTACATACTAGTAGGTAAAAGTTTTTATCCGCTTCACCTACATTAATAATAAACCCCCTATTCACTTCTACGTATTGTCAAAACTTC
>NZ_NUMC01000121.1:0-978 GCF_002577655.1 Bacillus sp. AFS040349
TCCGCTCCATTCCACTATCCTTTTAAAATAATATTTATTTGCAACAATCTACGAAAACAACCTTTTAAAAGACAAAATTAAAAACAAAAAAATCGCCCGATTCTGTATAATGAAGTTACCACACCACTTTATACAAGAAAGGAACGATTTTTTTATGAAATATGATCATATTTCTTTCGTTAATTATAACATGAATCAGTTAGTTCTTCCATTAGACCTTGAAATTCTCATCCCTCAAAATCATTTATCTATCATTGTTCATGAAGCTGTAGAAAAGCTAGACGATACTTTGTTGGTTCAACCTTACAAAGGTGGTGGACGCCCATCATATCATCCAAAAATGTTACTTAAAGTCATCATTTATGCTTATACACAAAAAGTTTACTCAGGAAGACAAATAGAGAAATTACTAACCGAAAATATCTACTTTATGTGGTTAAGTGGTAGTCAAACTCCTGATTTTCGTACGATTAATCGTTTTCGATCGGAGCGAATGAAAGACATAATCTATCAAGTTTTCTTTTCAATTGTAGAGTTACTACGTGAAAAAGGATTAGTCAAGCTGGAGCACTATTTTGTAGATGGGACTAAGATCGAAGCAAATGCAAATCAGTATACTTTTGTTTGGAGAAAAGCGACAGAGAAATATGAAAAAAGTTTAGATGATAAATATCGTCAACTCGCTTTACAAATTGAGCATATCCTTGAAAAAGAGGAAAAGACCGCCACTTCCATGGGGCTAGAAGAAAAGTTAAAAGAAACTCCGATTACCTCGGAACAGATTGAACAAAGTATTAAAAAGTTAGAAAAGCATTTAGAGACAGAACCCAAAAATAAAGAGGCGAAAAAAGCTGTTCGATTATTAAAGAAAGACTACCTTCCTCGAAAAGTGAAATATGAAGAACAAAATCAACTTTTCAATGGAAGAAACAGTTTCTCGAAAACAGATAATGATGCGACCTTTATGAGAATGAAGGA
>NZ_NUMC01000122.1:0-24357 GCF_002577655.1 Bacillus sp. AFS040349
TCGTTAGCTTGACATTTACAATATATGGAGGGAAAGATTGTACTCTTACCCAGGGAGGTCTGACTGATAAGCCTGTAACACTCGGTAACCTATTTAGCGATAAATTCCTGAACAGCCAGAATTCATAGTTCCAATGGTAACTAGAGTTAATGGGGGAAGTGCTGAATCATTTTAGGAGAATCAGCACTTGGCGTATGTGTTACTTGACTAACAGAAACATTAATCCTAATGGAGACAGTTGTGAATCAACTAGGGACAATAGAAAGGCTGAAAGTAATATCACACTAGAAGTATGACTGATTCACGTAGGAGTTGATATCTATGTTGGAACGAATCTTATAACATCAAAACGTTAATGTGCACACGAAAGGAGTGGAACGAAATAAAGGAGATGCCGTTGTGTAGATAAGAAAGCGTAAAGAACCTATGGTCTCATCTCATAGAACAATGGAAAACCTTAAGAACTTATAAATGGTACCTACCTTACACACCCCTTACGTCGAATCGAAATTCCGACAGTGATAGATACCTTATCCAACAGGCTATTGCGGAAGCACTCAACAAGGAATTTCATCCCTTATTCTCCAAGCAAAGCTACTGCTTTAGACCGAACAATCGTGGTCATGATGCGGTCCGACAAGCTAAACGTTACATCAAAGTAGGAAATAGGTGGGTAGTGGACATTAATTTAGAGAAATTCTTCGATAAAGTGAAGAATGACCGGCTTATGAGGATACTAAGCTTTCGTATAGATGATCCAAAAGTTCTTCAATTAATACGGAGGTATCTACAGTCAGTTGTAATCGAAAAGGGACTTTTCAGTCGAAACACTGAAATACTAATCAAGGGGAACCGCTCAGCCTCTTTTATTAAATATCGTTTTAGATGAGCTTGAGAAGGAGTTGGAGAAAAGAGAGTTGCGGTTCGTTCGTTATGCAGACGACTGTGCGTCACGAAAGTGTGTGTGAGTAGAGCAGCTATGCTGTACAAATGATGACGATGGAGCCTTCGGAGTCTCCATCCAGGTTGTAATTTCAAACTACATTAAGGTGCTGTAGTTAAAAGCTAGGGTATTGAGCGTAAAGAAAAGGGCGTCAAGAACTGTCAAGTGAGTGTTATGGAGATGAATGATTATGTGAACCACTTATGAAAATATCGAAAGCGTAGGGATCCATCAAGACTAGGGAGTAGTCGTTAACCTAGGACGAGCTTATAGGAGGGGCTAGGGTGGAATCATATGTCCTCAGGGAGTTAATTTCTAAAACCAGTAAAAGCAGTAGCTATACCAAAAAAGAATGGTGGAACAAGAACACTTGGAATTCCTACAGTCGAAGACCGAGTAGCACAGATAGGTACGAATCTATATTTTTGAACCAACAGTGGAGAAATTGTTAATGATGATTTTTATGGATACCGACCAAATAAATCTGAAATTCATGCAACTGAGGCTACAAGGAAAAGAAGTTGGCTGAAAGACTAGGTGTTAGAGTTCGATCGATATTAACGGTCTAATTGATAATATCCGATATGACTTTACCTTATTGAAATGGTAAAACGTTATACAAATCCAGAATTGGTCATCTTATAAATAAATAGATGGTTAACTATATCTTTTCAAATGGAGGACGGAACGTTAACGGAGTGAACTGGCACTCAGCAATGAGGAGTTATAAGTGCTGTTCTTGCGATCCTATTCCTTCAATATACATTTGGTAATTTTATGACGAAAGAATTCTGAGACTTCTTGGGCAAGATACGCCGATGATGGAATAGCATACTGTGCTTCAATGAAACAAGCGTCTTCAACGAAGACTGGAAGAAAGATTCAACTATTTTGATTGGAGTTAAACCTGTAGAAACTAATAATTGTCTATTGTAAAGATGTTGATAGGAAATGGAACTAATCAACTACTTCTTTCGATTTTCTAGGATACACATTTCGACCAAGACACAAAAGAATAAATATGAAAATTATTACGCAAACTTCTTGCTGACTATTGCCGATAAGGCAAAGAAAGCAATCAGAAAAGAAATGAGAGACTGGCGGTTACAACTCAATGTATATAAAAACCTTCAATATATTTCCAATAGTTTTTTGAATTACTTTCGATAATCTTATGAACCTGTAGCCTTTTCGATAGTTGATTAATCCCTTCGCTTCTTACTTGGAATGTTTAGCTGAATAATCGATATTATTTGTTTCTTTGAAACCGACCTTCCTATTGTTTCCGGATAATTACCCTTTTTTTGAGCGAGGCTTCTTTATGAATTCGTGTCGTTACTTTCTTCATATTTGGGAACCTGAAGTAATTAGTTCCATTCCTATTTAGAATATTAGGAGTAAACTTAAGTTTATAGTATTTAGAATCTATTATTTTAAGATTCGACTTGTATATATGGATATCTTTTAAGATGGGTAAGTATAATATTATGCATTATACTTATTTTTAGGTATGTATGTTTAAACTGTTTAATATATTGTTTTCTTGTTTTTAAATTGTTATTTGTTTATAGGTAAAATTAGCTCTTGGGAGAGTAAGGTTCAACATCTTATATGTCTATTAAAACGGTACTATAAGTCTATTAAAACGGTGGTTATGGCTACTAATACGATGTTACATGTCTAGTATATAAGTGGATATATGTCTATTTAAAAAGTGTTATATGTCTATTAATTCGGTATGAGACTTTTAAAATATCTAAATATAGCTATAAAAACGGTGGAATAATAGATTTATATCTGTTGATCTTAAAAGGGAGATGTATAGACCCTATTTTTAGGATCATCTTCTTTTAATTCTTACACTATTGTATGTTGATTTACCTAAAGGGTAGACATATTAGTTTTTTTCCTTAACATTTTACATTATATATGTCTACTAGAACGGTAATATTTTATAAACTTGTCACTTTAGAGTATCGTTACACCGAAATAGTAGATATATAGACCAATAGTAAACATGCCACTCATATCTTATTCTATGTTTTAATAAGATATGTCTACCTTTTCGGTAGATATATCTTAAATAGCTTCCTTCAAATGCTTTTTTCAAGGCAATATTTACTCTTTGCTGAAGCAATAACTCTATGTAGTACCGAATTAGTAGCTATATTTCCTTAACCCTAAAAAAATTTCAGCACCGAATATATAGCTATATAGTATATTATAATTTTTAAATTAAAAGATTACAGTACCGAAAAAGTAGCTATATGGATTTAGATTATGATTAGTTAGTAATTTCGAAGCACCGGAAAGGTAGACATATCATTCTATTATAAATTAATTTTATACACCGAATTTATAGACATATTGTTTACTTAATTTTAGCTATGTAACTTAGTATGGAATCTTGTGTTTTTTTGTATTATATTGGAGATAGTTAAGGTTTAGGAGGATTGAAATGACTGTGGTAACGCAAGTTGAACAACTATCTTTTGATGAAGATCTAATAGAAGCTGATCTAAAGCCATATTACTGGGTCAATCAATCAAACGCCCTTGTTAATACAAAACAAAATCTATCAATAAATGAAAGACGTTTATTATATGCACTAGTTTCATTAGTACAACCAGAAGATAAAGATTTAAAGACTTATGTTTTGCAAACAAAAGATTTAGCCAATCTCTTTGGCATATCGGAATCGGGCTTTTATGAAAGAATAAGAGAAACGGTAAATGGTTTAAACAGTAAACCTCTTACTATAACTCGGGCTAAAGAAAACAATAAGTTTGTGATTGACGATATCTATTGGGTACAACGGGCGAGTTATGATGAAGGTCAAATTACGATTAAACTCTCTGATGATTTAGCTCAATTCCTTATTAACCTTAAATCATATACAAAGTATCAGCTATATAATGTTTTAAAATTAAGGTCAGAATATTCCTGGAGAATTTATGAGCTGCTTAAAGAAAGAGAACGTTTTGGTAAACGGATCATGGAAGTAAAGGAATTGAGAGAGATGCTGGCTATTCCTGATGATAAATTAAACCTAATGAAAAATTTCAGAGCAGTAGTACTTGAAAAAGCGAAGAAGGAAATTGCTGAAAAGACAGATATTCGCTTTGAATATGAGGTACATAAGAAAGTCGGACGCTCCATACATTCATTTGTGTTTTATATCTATAAAAACCAGAATAATATCAATAAAACGATAGATGAAGAGTCTCTAGATTATGATATTCAAACCATTCTTAACCTCCTTATTACTAAGGAAATTAGACGGGAAAAAGCAGTAGAACTAGTTAAGAACTATCCGCCAAAGTACATTGAGGAAAACTTGCGTTATGTCCTTCGTATGGAGGATAAAGGGCTTGCTAATTTAGCTGGTTATATTGTGAGTGCTATAGAAAATAATTATGCAGAATCAACCTATGAAAAAGATCTTGATAACTCTTTGCTGCAGTTAGCCATCGGTAATGTTGATAGTCGATTAAAAGAGAGAACGGAACAGGACATAAAGGATCTAGAAAGCTTGTACGATTACTTTTTAGAAGTTATTAATAAGAGTAAGGTTAGTACCAAAGAAGAAATCGATCATATTAAAGATGAAATGCAAACAACTCTATTCAAAAAGATGGATGATATCTATGAGTATCGAAAAGGACATAGATTACCTCCACTCCTAGAGGACGATTTTGAAAAGAGCAAAATTAAGGGTTACTTCAAAAAATGGTTAACAAAGCATAGGGAAGAACTTCCGTATTAATTATAATAGTTACAAACTACCAAGGAGGAAATAAACAGGGACAGTGTGCGAGAGGAAGTGAAAAGTAATGAGGCTGGGTCAAAAGGTAAATATACTTTGAAACTTCTTTTATACCCTTGTTAATAATTTCATGAATCATTTTTTTAAAAATATCATGTTCAAGAATAACGTATTCATGCTATTTTCGATTAACAAGTCTATTCCCCTGAGAAGTAATTCTTAATCAAAAAATAAAGATCACTCCATTTTCCCTATATTTCAATTTAGCTATAAAAGATAAAGTTCCTTAAGCTCATTTTCAATTCAAGAACAAACCTCATCTAAGTTATTATTTAATTATATCAATACCTTGCTCTATCTTATTATTCGTTAAATTAAAATTCCTTAAAGATAAACCTGAAATTATGCAAGTGGTGATATATACAAATGCTAATTTAAGAAATGTACAGAAATGATCGTTTAAGCATGTACATTTGTTATTCCGCTTTATTACAACTTTACTTGGAGGGTCGGGCATGATAGCCTTGATAGGCTTACCAGCCTTATCAAGGGCTGGTTTTTTGGCTGGATAGTCATGGCCGTAGAGGCTCCAGGTCAAGTTGTAATCGTCTTCCAAACTATTTTGTCATTTATAATATACGCTGCTGCTGCTAAAAATAAGGACTAACTTGAGAATACCCTTTGATATTCTGGTTGTGACAAATCAGTAATTCATAAATATAATTATGATTGCTTTGTTTATAAGAATAAGTAAAATTGTGCAATGGTAAGGGATGATCTAGGACAAAATGTGGAGTTTGTCTAGAAATTGATCACAATCCTTTCTTAATTATCAAGAGGGTAAAACAAGTTAAGAAATCTTTTCAAAAATCGGTAATGTAAAATGATGAATATTCAAAGCCTACTCCAACCCCATAATTATAATACGATAAAAGAACTGGCTGCCTATAAAGGGGCTGTTGACAAATTTATAGGAATTTCCATAACCTGTGTAGGATTTTATCTACACAGGTATTTTTGTGTGCCAGGCATGGTTCATCAACTAGACGGTGAAAGTGGGTTATGTGCATTGGAATATTCGAACCATTAGTCGAAAACAATGGAATCTGAAGGAAGCTCTAGACGATCTGGGTATACGAACCCAAAACAAGGTTAAGTTCAAAATCTCTCCCGATGAATAGGAATAATGAACTTACACTGCGAGATCCCTTAGTACCTCAACAGAGAACTTACTTCGTGATAAGTAACCGAACTATGAGAAGTATATGTCATAGTATCAACCCTTAGGGACAGATAAGGACGGACGAAAGGAGCAACTATGTTAGAGTCCATTTACAAGATAACAATAACACAGCCAATTAAAGACTATTGAAGAGTGAGTATATTGGGCACCTTCAATAGATTAGAGTTACACTTGTGCAACCTTAATAACATAGGATCAATATGAAACTTACTAAAACATTAATCGAGAAGATATTGGAGAAGGGTAATCTAATTTGAAAGGGTTAAACGAAATAAAGGAGTAGCAGGAGTTGATGCGAAAGATATAATAGCTACTCTCCTATATTTAAAGGAAAATGGTGAAGAGAGTGTCCAACTGATTAAATATGGTAAATACAAAGAGTTAGAGAATCGAGGTAACCAATTTGTTAGATATGCAGACGATGGTGCGCCACGAAAGTGTGCGTAAGTAGCGAGACTATTCAAAGCAGCTATGCTGTACAAATGATGACGGTGGGCCCGTCGGAGTCGCCATACAGGTGGAGACTTCAAACTAACTTAAGGTGCTGTAGTCAAAAGCTATGGTATTGAGCGTTAAGGAAAAGGCAGTAGAAAGCTGTCAAGTGCGTGTTATGGAGATGAACGAGCATGTGAACCACTTACGGAAATGTCGAAAGCGTAGAGACTCCATCAAAACCAGGGGGTAGTCGTTAACCTGGATGAGCTTAGAGGAAACCTGTTTACTGTCTAAGTGGTGGGCGGCATAAAGGTGGCATGAACATAACACAGGCGTTTGTACGGAACGTGGGAACCTACGGGCTGATGTTAAGGGAGTATTTCAAGTGGAAGACCCACAAGAAAAGAGTACCGATGCAGTCATAGGGGCAGATTGGGTTGTAGTAGTGATGAAACTTCTGTAATAGAAGTAGAGCGAAGAACCCAAGTTATTTAGTTTCAAAGATAGGTCAACTTTGAAAGGAGGAGGAACCTATGCGAGAAGCTAAACCGTTTAGTATTTCAAAGAACGCAGTAATGACTGCATTTGAGCGAGTAAAAGCCAACAAAGGGACATACGGAATTGATGAACAATCTATTAAACGAACTAGACTTGAAAAATAATCTATATAAACTGTGGAATCGTATGTCCTCTGGAAGCTATTTTCCAAAACCAGTAAAAGCAGTTGCGATACCCAAAAAGAATGGTGGAACAAGAACACTTGGAATTCCTACAGTCGAAGACCGAGTGGCACAGATGGTTGCGAAACTATATTTCGAACCAACAGTGGAGAAATTGTTTTATGAAGATTCTTATGGATATCGACCAAATAAATCGGCAATTCAAGCGATCGAGGCTACAAGGAAAAGATGTTGGCGGAGAGACTGGATGTTAGAGTTCGATATTAAGGGACTGTTTGATAATATCCGACATGACTACCTCATTGAAATGGTAAAACGTCATACAAATCAAGAATGGGTCATCTTATATATACAAAGATGGCTAACTGCACCTTTTCAAATGGAGGACGGAACGTTAATAGAGCGGACTTCTGGCACTCCGCAAGGAGGGGTCATCAGTCCAGTTCTTGCGAACCTATTTCTTCATTATACATTTGATGATTTTATGGCGAAAGAATTTCCAAGTATTCCTTGGGCGAGATACGCCGATGATGGAATAGCACACTGTGCTTCATTGAAACAAGCCAAATACCTTCAACGAAGACTGGAAGAAAGATTTCAATTGTTTGGACTAGAGTTGAACTTGGATAAAACGAAAATTGTCTATTGTAAAGATGATGATAGGCAATGGAACTATCCGACTACTTCTTTCATTTTTCTAGGATACACATATCGTCCAAGACACTCAAAGAACAAATATGGAAAATTCTTCACAAACTTCTTGCCAGCTATTGCCGATAAGGCAAAGAAAGCAATCAGAAAGAAAAGAAGTGAGAAGGTGGCGATTACAGCTCAAAGTAGATAAAACCTTGTGGGATATCTCCAACATGTTTAATAAGGAAATCCAAGGATTTGATTAATTATTACGGACATTTCTATAAATCAGAAATGTATAGCGTATTGCGATACATCAACAGCTGCTTAGTAAAATGTGGTTCGCCGAAAATATAAGAAGCGAAAACAACGAAGAAGAGCAGAATATTGGATAGGTACTATTGCACAGCGAGAACGCAAGTTATTCGCCCATTGGAAATATGGAATACTGCCGGCGATGAATAATGGGAGCCGTATGAGCTGAGAGGTTCACGTACGGTTCTGAGAGAGACTAAGGGGGAGGTTCCCTCGGTCTACTCACTGTAACATACTTTATAAGCCACAAACCCGGTGAACGGATAAAAAGAGTATGACTGAGTTCATCGAAAATGCAGTGGAAAAGCTTAAGGAACGTAAGGAAAGAGCTTCTATCAAATGTGGAAGAATACCCAGGTTTAAGTGCCGAAGAAAACCAAGAAGAGATTTGAGGATAAATTAAAAGACTCACAAACAGTAACTGGTGAGTAAGTATGGAATATAGAATCCTTAATATAAATCAACTTATTCAAGGCTGGGGAAATCACTTTAAAATCAGAGATATTAAGAAGTATGCAAAACGGACATAAGACGAAAGCTTAGAGCATGTTGATGGAAAGAGTGGATGAAGGTTCTTACGAAATAAAGGGCAGTTTTATTTGAAATTAATTTGACAATATGTAAATATATTCATATTATAATAACATAAGTTGGCTTAAGGAAAAAAAATAAGCAGTAGTAAAGATTGTTTGATTGTATAAACAAGTATTGCACAGCTTGTCATTCTATAAAATAATATAACTTTGTGGAAGGAAGATGATGAAGATGGGAGTTCGAATTGCCTTTAATTTAGGTGACGGAGAATGGCTTGAGATGAAAAGGTGTAACTGTAACCAGATTTATGCTTATTTGACCAATGAAAAAGTTGATATATGTGACCGTGAAATTGGTCATTTTGGTGAAAAGCAATTAGGTGAAGCATTACGTAATCTTCTTTATTCCTTAAACGCTAAAAAAAGTAATTAAGATTATATTATGATTGGAATGGACCTTTTTTTTACATTAAAGTTGCACTAAGGAAAAATAAAAGGTGAGGGGAAAGATATATGGATATAACTAAAAAAATCTCATTATATCAAGGGAAAAAAGGAAACTTTATTAAAATCACTTCGTTATTACTGGAAGGTGTTATGAGAAGGCGTTTATTAGATTTAGGGTTTGTCCCAGGGGCTATAGTTGAAGTGGTTAGAAAAAGTCCATTAGGTGATCCGATCGCATTTCGTGTTAGTCAAACAACGGTTGCTTTAAGAAAAGAGGAAAGTATGAAAATTAAAGGAGAGTTGATGTAGAATGGCTAATTCATATCGAATTGCTTTGGCTGGAAATCCTAATACTGGAAAGAGTACATTGTTTAATGCCTTAACTGGTCTAAGACAACATACAGGTAACTGGGCTGGTAAAACTGTTTCATTAGCTGAGGGAACAGTAAGACATAAAGATAAGACTTACAAAATGATTGATTTACCTGGAACTTATTCACTCTTTTCAAATTCAACTGATGAGGAAGTAGCTCGTAATTATATTGTATTTGAAAAACCCGATGTAACACTAGTCGTGCTAGATGCTACATCTTTAGAACGTAACTTTAATTTAGCGTTGCAAGTGTTAGAAATGACAACCAATGTGGTGATTTGTATTAACTTGATCGATGAAGCAGAGAAGAAAGGTATTAAAATAAATGAGCTTCTTTTAACAAAGCGACTTGGAGTTCCTGTTATCAAAATATCTGCTCGTAATAAGACTGGTTTCCCAATGCTTTTAGATACTCTTGATCGAATCGTCACTAGAAAAATTGAGTGTAATCCTGTACAGACATCTTATAACGAAGAGATTGAAGAGAAAATAAGTAAATTAGAATCAAAAGTTCGCAATTTAGTAGAAGACCAAATTTCATCTAGATGGTTAGCTCTAAGGTTATTGGACGGAGACGAAGCACTTCTTAATGAGTTAAATAAAAGAATGGAGTTAAATGGTGTAACGAACGAGAAGAGGGTAAAGGAGGCATAATAATGAATATTAAAGAGCTATATATAGAGGCTCAAGAATTATCAACACCAGAATTAAGAGATGAAATTGTTTCTAATTTATATAAAAGAAGCCATCAATTGTGTAACGAAGGTGTTTCCTATACAAAAACAAAAGGGGATGTTAGAACAGAAAAATTAGACTCCATTTTTACATCTCCGATTTGGGGTTTCCCAATAATGCTCATCATGTTAGGGGCTGTTTTTTACTTAACCATTGCTGGAGCCAATATACCATCCTCCCTGCTTGCTGAATTTTTTGGGTGGATAGAAGGATATCTAACAACATTTTTTCAGGCTATTCAAGCACCAGATTGGTTACACGGACTTCTCGTTTTAGGATTGTATCGGGGTTCTACATGGGTAATAAGTGTTATGCTTCCACCTATGGCGATTTTTTTTCCAACTTTTGCACTTTTAGAAAATTATGGTTACCTTCCGAGAGTCGCTTTTAATATGGACCGTTTATTTAAACATGTTGGTGCTCATGGTAAGCAATCGTTGACAATGGCTATGGGGTTTGGGTGTAATGCAGCGGCTGTAATGTCTTCTAGAATCATTGAGTCTCCGAGAGAAAGAATGCTTGCGATTCTGACAAATAATTTTGTTCCATGTAATGGAAGATGGGGTACCTTAATTGTATTAGCATCATTATTCATGGCAGCTAGTTTTACTGGAGGACTAAAATCTCTTGTCACGACAGGAGTCATTGTCGGTATTGTTATGTTTGGGATTGTCGTGACATTTTTTGTATCTTGGGTTTTATCAAAAACAGCACTAAAGGGTGTTCCAACGCATTACACTTTAGAATTGCCTTCATATCGTCGACCAAAGTTTTTTGATACTGTGATTCGGGCTTCTTTAACAAAATCATGGACTGTTTTAGTTAGAGCAGTTAAAGTTGCTGCCCCAGCAGCAGTATTAACATGGATCATTGCAAATATTTACATTGGAGATACTAGTATTTTAATGCATATGGTTGGCGTCTTTGATCCATTTGGTCAAATGTTGGGACTTGATGGTTACATTATATTAGCGTTTGTTCTTGGCTTACCTGCTAATGAAATCGTATTACCAATTTTACTAATGGGTTATCTTTCAACTGGTTCATTAACAGAAGTGGATAGTTTGGTGGATTTAAAACAAATTTTTGTTGATCAAGGTTGGACGTGGATAACTGCGTTAAACATGATGTTATTTTCACTACTTCATTATCCATGCGGTACAACATTATTAAATATTTATAAAGAAACAAAGAGTAAAAAATGGACATTACTTGCATTCTTAATTCCAACAGTGTTAGCCATATTAGTTCCATTTATTGTTTTTCAAATAGCACAGTTATTAGGTTGGGTTTAATAACAAATAGAAAAAAACTTTGAAGAGCAGTGAATTCATAAAATTTCACTGCTTTTCAACATATTCGTTACTTATTTATTAATATTTGTTTCATTAAATATTCAGCATCTGTTCCAACTCCTTGAAGGAGAGCAGAACCTCTTCTATACTGCCAAGGAAGTCTTAAAAAAAATAAACCAGCTATTGATGTAACACCTCTTTGATGTATTGGTTTCCCCTTATTATCAAAAATGTTAGGGGTTTTTATCCAATCATAATGTGATCTAAAACCAGTTGACCAAATAACATTTGCCACCTTTATTTTACTATTGTCTTCAAAAACTATTCGATCTTCCATTACAGCATTTGCTCTCGGCTTCAAACTAATTTTACCATTCTTTAGTAAAGACCTTAATTCAAAACCAAAAATGGGATCAGGTTGATGTTTTAGCATATTTCCTAATTTGCTATTTGTGTTTACACTTAATATGCCTAATTTATCAAACCACCAAAAAATACTATTACCACCAAAATTCTGTGGTAGGAACTTTAATTTATGTCCAACTGATAAATATACAGGTTTTTCTTTTGATAGTTCGACAGCGATCTGTGAACCTGAATTTCCTCCACCTACAACCAATACTGGTCCTTGTTTTAATTGTCTAGGGTTTTTATAGTTTGATGAATGGATTTGGAGCACATTCTTAGATAAAGAACTAGAGAACTCTGGAATGAACGGATGTTGAAAAGGTCCTGTTGCAATAACTATTTGATTAGCTTTATATTCTTTACGATTTGTTTCTATCAAAAAAATGTTATTCTCTCTTTCTACCTTCGTAATGTGCGTTATCTAATTGAACTGGGAGAGAAAAGGTTTTAGTATATCTTGATAAATAATCAGCGATATGATCTTTGGTGGGGTAGTGGGCTTGAATACCTTCCAGCTTCAATCCGGGTAAGGAACTATACACATTTGGAGTAAATAAAGTTAAGGAATCATAACGATTTCTCCAAACTTCTCCAATCGCATTCCCTTTGTCTAAGATAAGAAATTTTAAATTCGTTTGTTTTAAATAATATCCCATTGTTAATCCTGACTGACCTGCTCCAATAATGATCACATCATATATCATCATTTATTCTCCCCTTAAATAAAATAACTACTATTTTGATTTCCAAATTATAGCATAAACCCTTTATTTTTAGATAAAGGGACTAATAATATTTAATAAGTTTTGAAAAAATAAAAATAATGTTGCACTCATTAATCGCATCTGTAATAATATATATGTACATATATTCATATAAAAGGAGAGGGTTTTATGGGACACTCACATAGTCATGGTCACGGACATCATGGTCATCACCATCATACAAGCAATAAAACAGCTTTAAAATGGTCTTTTCTTATTATCACTACTTATATGATTGTTGAAGTAATTGGTGGGATAATGACAAATAGCTTGGCATTACTTTCCGATGCGGGTCATATGTTAAGTGATGCTGCTGCTCTGGGATTAAGTTTTTTAGCCATAACGTTCGGGGAAAAAGGAGCTTCACTTTCAAAAACTTTTGGGTATAAACGCTTTGAGATACTGGCTGCATTCATTAACGGAATTACACTCCTACTCATATCTCTTTATATATTTTGGGAAGCATATCAACGGATTCTAAATCCTCCAGAAGTTGTGAGTATGGGAATGCTAATCGTCTCTTCCATAGGGTTGGTTGTTAATATTGTGGCAGCTTTTATACTGATGAAGGGTGACAAGGATGAGAATTTAAATGTACGCAGTGCTTTCTTACATGTACTTGGAGACATGCTAGGATCGGTGGGGGCTATTGTAGCTGCGTTACTTATTATGTTTTTTGGATGGAACCTAGCAGATCCAATTGCAAGTATCATTGTAGCTGTACTTATTATCATTAGTGGATGGAGAGTTACAAAGGATGCATTTCATATATTAATGGAAGGTGTACCAGCAAATATTAATGTTGATAAAGTAAAAGATACATTATTGAAGATGGAAGAAGTCAACGATATTCATGATTTACACATTTGGTCAATTACATCTGATTTCCCAACATTAAGTTGTCATTTAGTCGTAGGTCCAGGAATTAGTCATCAAGAGCTCCTTGTAAAAGCCAAACAAATTTTGCATGATCAATTTCACTTGCACCATACAACGATCCAAATAGATGTTGAAGGATATCAATGTTCAGAGGGAGATCATTGTAATTAAAAATAACCGAGCCCTTTTAGGGTTCGGTTTAAATATGTCTTGCATGATCTATGGTCTGTTTTAAGACATGAATAACATGCTCATCATCGTGATAGTAGAACATAGTCGTGCCTTCTCTCCTGAATTTAACAAGTCGAACATTTTTTAAGAAACGAAGCTGGTGTGATACAGTTGATTGCAGTAATGATAACTTATCAGCAATTTCATTAACAGAATGTTCTCCCTCAAATAATAAATTAAGGATTCGAAGACGGGTTGGATCAGAGAGTGCCTTAAACGTTTGAGAAACAATAAATAATGTTTCTTCATCTAAATCAAAGTCTGGACTGGATTTCATATCATCTTCATTCATGAATTTAGCTCCTTATATTTTATATAGGCTATTATAGAAAAGATCTATGACATTAACAATAAATTTACGAATCATAAAAAAAGTTAAAGTTTATAAAATTGTAAGATTATATAACCTAAATAATAAGACAACCATTATATGATTAGTAAGAGTCTTTTTACGGTTACAAAATAGAAACAAGGAGATGTGAAAAAAACATGAAAAATATACTCTTTCTGTTCATGAGCTTTTTATTATTAATACCAAATTTAACATCAGCACATACAGCTCTTTCATCGTCTAATCCAAAAGAAGGCGAGACCATTTCAGGACCCTTAAACGAAATTACTCTAAACTTTGAGACTGAAATTGAACCTATTAGTACAATGAGTGTATTGAAGGGGGAAGAAGAAATTTCATTTCAACAAGTTGAAGTAACAGAACGCCAAATGATTGGTACATTATCAGCATCATTAGATAATGGATCATACGTAATTAATTGGAAAATCGTAGGTAAAGATGGTCATACAATTACTGGAGAAGTACCATTTAACGTTCAAAAAGTAGTAGAAGAAGAAGTACAAGAACAACCGACTGAGAACCAAGAGACTTTGGAGAAGCAAGAAGAATCCATAAAGGAAGAAGTTGATCAGTCTGAAAATGAATTACAAGAAACAAAGAATAAGCAATCAAATGGACTTTCTACAACACTCATAATTGCAGTTCTTGGATTGATATTAATCATTGGATTTACTTTAGTTTTTAGAAAGAAGAAATAAAAAATGAATTTTATTATTCCAATTACTGAATTATTTACGTATATATTATTCTCTATATTAGTGGGACATGTGGCTTTACAATTTATTCATAAAGATAAAAAGCCAACTACTAAATTTCCAAAATCAGCTTTACTCTTATCAACATTAGGAATTATCGTTTTTACATTTGGACCTGTATTACAGGTCATCCTCTACTTCGCAGATAGTGTGGGTTTAGGATTAACAACTTTTTCAGTTATTACGGATTTTCAAGTAGGTAATGCATGGATTTTTATAGGGTTCGTTTCAACGCTACTGTATATGACGATTCTTTTAGAAGGATCAAAGTTTCTTCAAGCAATTTGGTTACTTTTAATGATACTTGCAGTCGGTTATGCAAGTCATGTAGCATCATTAAACTTCTGGTATGGATTTATTTCTCATTCAATCCATTTTCTAATGGTAACGCTCTGGGTAGGAATATTAATTCATGTCGGTTGGTTTTCTAAAGACAAAAAAAATTGGTCCTCCTTTTTAAAATGGTTTACTCCATTAGCATATGGAATACTAATTTTTATCTTTGTTAGTGGATTAATATTGATGGTGAATGTTGTGGAATTAAAAGAATATGTTAATGCTTGGGTACTTCCATATGGGCAAATGCTTTTGTTAAAACATATTAGTATCATTCCTATTCTTATTTTTGCATTTATTAATAGCATCTTACTAAATAAATCAAAAAGTAACTCTGGATATGATCCGAGAACTTGGGTGAAAGCAGAAACAATCCTATTACTAATTACGTTCTTTTTTACTAGTGTATTAGGAAACTTATCACCTCCACACGATGTAAATTTTACTGTGAAATCAGAAGGAGCTGCTTCTTGGGTAGAATGGATACTTGGAAGAGAAATAGCTTCTCCACTCCAAACTGAGTTCTTAGCATCTATTCAAGGAATTGTATTAGTCGTCATGAGTATTTTATTCCTTGTACTAATCATTATTAGTTTTATTAAAAATGTGAAGCCGATTGTTTCTATTCTGTTCGCTACTTGTTTTATTTTAGCTATGTACTTTGGTCTTATGATGAATATAAATTTTTAATTACTATGCTGTATATCGATCAATAAAATAACTTGAGATTTCTTTTTGGCTTAAGGGGGAGTGATATTACATGAAACTTTTTAAAATAGTTATTCCAACGACAGTTGTAGTATTCGTATCGGCACTTTGGATACTTGAAAAGGATCATTCAACTGTTCCATTGTATATCCGTATATTAATTTCATTAGGTGGGGCACTATTGTCTGGCATTTTGACCTATTTTCTGATGAGACAGGATGCAGGTGACGTGGACCAAAATGCTAATAATTGAAGAAATACTGACTGATAGGGTCCCCTCTGAAAAGCCACTGAGTATTCAGTGGCTTTTGTCATTTATTATGGATTAATAGGAATTCCTAGCATGAGTTTAGTTTAATAGTTGTCGAATGTTTGAATCCTTTCCGATTAGGATAAAAGTTAAGAGAGATATTGTTATCGAAGATGGGCTATTTATTCAATTTAGTAAATTTATTTAATAATGAAAATAGGAGGTGTTAAATTGCCGAAAAAACATACTTCAACTCAGAACACAAAACTAGCCTTCTTTCTTAACTTAGCTTTTACAATCATTGAATATATTGGTGGATTTTTAACTAATAGTATGGCAATTCTATCTGATGCTACCCACGATTTGGGTGATAGTATATCATTGGGAACCTCTTGGTATCTTCAACGGATATCCAATAAAGAAAGTGATGGAAAATACAGCTTCGGATATAAGAGGTTTTCTACATTAGGGGCTTTAATAAGCGGAATCGTATTAACAATTGGGTCAATTATTATTTTGATTAAATCAGTTCCCAGGCTCTTTAACCC
Organism: Bacillus sp. AFS040349; assembly: GCF_002577655.1. NCBI lineage: Bacteria > Bacillati > Bacillota > Bacilli > Caryophanales > Bacillaceae > Bacillus > Bacillus sp. AFS040349. Next base: position 16,630 of record NZ_NUMC01000122.1, read on the forward strand.
AACACATCCTGATGCTCAAGGTATGCTTTGGTTAGCATTATTAGGTGTTGCAATGAATGGCTTTGCAGCATGGAAATTGTATAAGGGAGATTCAATGAATGAAAGTGTTCTATCTTGGCATCTTCTAGAGGATTTACTTGGGTGGGTTGGAGTCCTTATAATCAGTATCGTTCTCATGTTTAAAGATATTCATATTCTAGATCCTATTTTATCCATTGTGATTTCCACTTTTGTATTAATTAATGTTATTCGTAAATTAATGAAAACAATGAAAGTTTTTCTGAATGCGGTACCAGATGGGATTAATCTAGAATCAATACAGAAGAAGATGATGGAGGTAGATAGAGTTAAAAAGGTTTCCCATCTCCACATATGGTCAATTGATGGGGAAGTTAATGCAATGTCAGTTCATCTTTATCTGAGTGAAAATATGTGCAGTAAGGAAAATGAGGAATTAAAGAATCAAATAAGGGATAGTGTATCTGACCTAAAGGTTACACATTCTATAATCGAAACTCATCTATTAAAGTGAGTAGAAAGGCTATTTACTCACTTTTTCATTTGATTAAAAAAACATATAGCTGTCATGTAACTAAGGAGTGCTAAAGTCAAAATTGTTAAAATCATGTGAACTGAAGAAGTGAAGGGACTTATCTGTTCTGATTTGGATATGAACCCACCTATTGTTGTAAGGAAGGTTAAAGAAATTAAGAGTGTTGCCTTCTTTTTAAAAACTTCCCATTTAAAAGTAAGAAAGACAGCATAACTTATGTAAAATAAAATAAGCAACCCTAAAATCCCATGTATGAAATAAGTAAGGTAAGAAAGATTGAATCTGTTCGTACTAATTTGAAAAATCTGTTGGCTAAGTTCAAAATGTTTAAACAAAGCACCAATTAAGATTTCAACTAAAAGAAAGAAGAATCCTTTTATTAATGGCTGTCTGATCACGTTAGTTTTCTTATCAAAGGATGATACATTTAAACCAACATGAAGAAAGATTAGTGAAATTAATAAGAACAAACTAAACATGACATCAAGTGTTGTAAAACCAGTTGGAGTTCCAAATAAAACATTCAATCCTCCAATCAATGACTGGATAAACAACAAAGATAATGTGAATAGAGAGAAGAGACGGATTGTCCTATTCTTTGATTTTTTCCATGCAATTATGAAGTTAATAAGGATAATAAATCCAAGTAACATTGTGAATAAGCGATGTGAATATTCGATAATAATATGATAATTAGTAATGTCAGGAATGAGTTGTCCATTGCAGAATGGATAATCTGTACCACAAGCATCTCCTGAATTAGTAGCAACGACTAAATTTCCTAATATTAGGGCTGCGATTGTAATAAAAATAGTGAATAGGGAGAATGTATTTTTCATAGCTGTCCTTTCGGTGTTAATGTATTTACATATGTTCATATATTAACAAAGATTGTTATTATGTTCTATAAAAATATAGAAATTTACCTCGTCTTATTAAAATATATCTAAAAGAATTAGATGCTTTACTTGTTCAAAAAATGACAATTTGGTGAAGGATTATTAATATTTGTTGAATGTCATATGATTATATGTTCAGATTTATTATAGAGTGCTATGGAGGTAAAAAATAATGATGAACATGTTTATAGTTACAAGTGGAACTATCTTTGTTATTTTAATTGCATATGTTTTGTTTCTGTTTTTATCTTACAGAAAAGGAAACCATAAATCTTCAAATAAGAAACAGTAATTTATACACTTTATCGTTTTTGATTGTATTAATAAACAAAAAGGGAGTTGTTCAAAAGTGCTATCTACTGTAATTGTTTATCTTGTATTATCTTTGTTATCTTTAGGAGTAATTTATATCTTCAAGAAAAAATCTGATAAAGAATTAAAGCAGCTTGACGAAAAATATAAAAACTAAACACTGTAATAAAAACATTAAAATATTTTCCAACTTACAGTTCAAAAATAAAAGGTTCAGTAATAATATTGTAAGAGGGTAGGTATGTGATGAGTAACTTGCGTCAAAAGAATCTAGATGTCTTTAATCATTTCTGGGGTTTTTTGTTTTTAGCTGTATTTTTTCTCTGGATAAAAACATTTATTATTCAATTAACACAGTTTGACTTAGGATTAGAAAATACAATTCAGCAGTTTTTATTATTTCTGAATCCATTAGGGTCTTCCATATTTTTATTAGGATTTTCTTTCTTATTTAAAGGGAGAAAAAAGTATTTAGGGCTTATTATCATTGATTTTCTGTTAACAATTCTTTTATATGCAAATACCTTATATTACCGTTTCTTTAATGACTTTATCACTTTACCTACGTTAATGCAGACACAGAATTTTGGGGATGTAAGTAGCAGTGTCCCTACATTAATAAAGCCATACGATATTCTATACTTTATTGATATTTTAGCTTTAATCATATTACTCTCTCTTCGCTTTGTAAAAATTGAAAAACGAGTAACAAGTAAACGGAAGGTTGCTGTTTTATATTCAGCTGCTCTAGTAATATCGATGATTAATTTAGTATTAGCTGAATCGGATCGACCACAATTACTAACAAGAGGATTTGACAGAAACTATATTGTGAAGTATTTGGGTATGTATAATTATACTCTCTATGATGCAGTCCAAAGTACAAAGGCATCGGCACAAAGAGTTTTAGCAGATAGTGACGAATTGACCGAAGTAATAAATTTTACAAAAGCGAATTATGCTGAACCAAATCCGAAATATTTTGGGGCAGGAAAAGGTATGAATGTAATCTACCTACACCTTGAGTCGATGCAAAACTTCCTGATTGACTACAAACTTAATGGTGAAGAAGTAACACCGTTCTTAAATTCATTAACTAATGAAGAAAATACTCTTTATTTTGATAATTTTTTTCACCAAACTGCTCAAGGTAAAACATCTGATGCAGAATTTATGGTGGAGAACTCTTTATATGGACTACCACAAGGTTCAGCTTTTACCACAAAAGGTTTAAATACGTACCAGGCTGCACCAGCTATTTTAGGTCAGCAAGGCTATACATCAGCTGTATTCCACCCGAATTCCGGGACCTTTTGGAACCGAAATGAAATATATAAATCGTTAGGATACAACAATTTTTTTGATGAAAGCTACTATCAAATAAAAGACGAAAACAAAGCAGATTACGGTTTAGAGGACAAGCCATTTTTTGACCAGTCAATTCAGTTCTTGGAATCATTACCTCAGCCATTCTATACAAAATTTATAACAGTATCACATCATTATCCTTATAATATGGATCAAGAAGAAGCTACAATCGCACCTCATACAACTGGTGATAGGTCAGTAGATAATTATTTTCAAACAGCTCGTTATGCAGATGAAGCATTAAAACAATTCTTTACGTATTTGAAGAAGTCTGGCTTATATGATAATTCCATCATTATTATGTATGGAGATCATTACGGTATTTCCCAAAATCACAATAAAGCGATGGAGAAAGTGATTGGAAAAGAAGTAACACCATTAGAAGGTGCAGGTTTACAAAGAGTACCATTATTTATACGTGTTCCTGGTATAGAGGGTGGTGTTCGTCATCAATATGGCGGACAAATTGATCTTCTTCCAACACTACTTCATTTATTGGGAATTGATACCAAAGAATATGTCCATTTTGGTACAGATCTATTATCTGAACAGCATAAACAAATTGTTCCTTTCCGAAATGGTGATTTCGTAAGTCCGTCCATCACTTTTGTTGATGGGAAATATTATGATTCTAATACTGGTACGGAACTAAAAGAGGCCCAGATCGATGAGGCTAAAAAGGTTCGAGAAAGTGTGGAGAACAAATTGTTATTATCAGATAAAGTAGTTAATGGGGATTTATTACGATTCCATATACCTGAAAATTTTACTCCTGTGGATCGATCAAAATATAATTATAACTACTATTCAAATAAAGCATTAGAATAGTAAAATATTTATTCATAAAGGCTTCTGAGGAACTTTTCCTTTGACAGCCTTTATTTAGTTTTTACCTTAGTGAGAGAGGGATAGATGCCAACATATCACTTGCTAAGTACGGTGCAACAATGGGAAGCGACTTGTGAACATATGATTTAGTATGTTAATAAATCAAGAGCATCAATATGAAAGGGAACAAATTCAACTCTCTTGAGGGATTGTGCAGAGATGTATACGTAAATGTTTAAATATTTAACTAGATGTACACATTCTAGCCAATTCACTTTCTCAATATTGTGCTTTTGGCTCTCAATTTTATTGACGACATGCATAACTTCCAGACGCATAATCACAACAATCAGCCCAAACTTGCTTAAATTGTACAAAAGAGTACCAAAAGTATTCTATCTAAAACAGTCTAGATATTGTATGAACATATCTTATGAGGGAAGATAAAGGATCTATATCAAGAATACCAGGGCATCATAAACTAAAAGTTTCTAACAAAGAGTTTTTAAAAAACTTTAATAGTACTTAATAAATTGAGAAACTTAAAACAAGTAAGGACACATCATTTAAGATAGTCCTTACTTGTTCAGGATTAACTAAACAAAGCAGCCCCAACAATTATTAATAAAATGAATAGAACACCTATTAGAGCGAATGCTCCACCGCTGCCAAAGCCACCATATCCTGCACCGTAGCCACCAAAGCCACCGTAATTACCATAACCAAAACCCATATGAATTCTCCTTTCCTTTCATTAGCAGGGTTAGTAATATCCTATTATGATGAAGTGGAAGTTGATTGGATTCATGTCTAACTTAAGTAAAAGTAGGGTATAGGATTACTTTTCATTTTTCAGAAAAAGGTCTTTCCCAGTATTTAGATAAGTAAGGGCTTTATCCATACTAAGTATCTCTTTTGGATTGACAACAGTAGTTTTCATTTCAATTTTTTCCTTTAAACGTATATTTTTTATAATTCGATTACTGTTATTATTTACACCGTTATCCGTACTACCTGTATAGTTAGACAAGTCTTCTTGATTTAAAAATTGTAATTTATATTCCTTAATTAGTTTGTTGGCAGTATCTTTATCTTCAACATATATGCTGATTTCATCGTTAATAGATATCAAGGATGCGTTTATACCAATAGAAAGATTATTTTCTAGTATTTTAAAATCAAGAGGATTTTTATAATGATCGTGAAATAATAGTTCCTCGACATAACTAATATCTTCTATGAGATTAACTTTTTTATTAGGGTGTAATTCCTTATATTCTGCCTTTTTATTGTTTATCCATTTGTTAAATTCATTTATATCTCTAACGTCACCTATGTGTTTCTCGTTAATATATATATGATAAATAGAATGCAACTTAGAATCTTTAGTGTCAGTTGCATAAATTTTATTTTCAGTTATTATCAGAATGAAAATAACTAACAATAGACATTTTAAATAGCTTGTCCTAAACAAAACCGTCCCTCCGCAAATTTCGACATTATGTATATTTTAACATATTAAAATTATTCTATTGAACTAAATCTTACTTAACAAAACTGTAACAAAGTAAGTGTATATTAGTAACATGGTAAATGAAGTGGAAATAAATAACAAAACTCCACAAAGGTGATTTGTTGGTATTGTAAAAGTAAGTAATAATATTATTATATTTATATATAGATCTTACTTTTTTAATGTTGTAAGCCAATTGAGTTCTTATGATTTAATCTGTAAAGTTTAAGATATTGAAGAACAATTAATAAAAGGTAAAAATAAATTTTTGCGAAACAGACCAATTTAGTAATAATGTAATTCCTGATTCAATTGTTATACCTAGATCCTAAATTTTTGAAAATTCTAAAGGAGAAGAAGTGACACAGCTTAATGGGTTTTAGTAAGTAAGCTCCTGGTGAACTTCAAAAGCAAGAGGATACTCTCAATTGCCGTAAATACAGGTGATTCTTATGGTGGGATGGAAAGCTGAATAAATATAAATGATAAAATTAAGTGTTGTCTAATAACAAAGGTGAACTTTACTACTTTTGTTATTAGCTTGTTTATTATTGGGGAAATTAGTTTATAGATAAATTACGTTGTCAGTAGTAATTATAAATTTAAATTTTGTACGAATGATCATTTAATCACTTTAATATAATATTTTCAGGTACTGCTTTTTCTTTGTAAATCTTATTTTTTATTAAACCTACTAGGAGTGAATTTAATGGAGAATTCTTCATTTTTACTAAGTGGATATATATTTATAGGAACCACTTTTGGTGCACTATTGAGCTACTTAATTCTCAAGATAGAAGGAATTAAAATACAGTATTTGTATTTATTATGTGGTGGAATAATTATAGGAATACTTATATTTGATTTAATACCTCATTCAATAAGTGAATACCGCTTAATAAGCATTTTATTAGGTTTATTAGTTGGTGTAATTGGGTGTAATATTATCCATCAAATGCTACATAATATTACTTCACAATCTGATAGGTCGAGATTATCTATTTTATTTGCGATCATGTTGCACACAATTCCAATTGGGATAGCAATAGGTTCTTCATTAACATCAGATCTTATTACTACATCACTATTAATGACATTGCTTATTCATCAAATTCCTGAAGGAATAGTATTAATGGTATCTTTCCGAAGAACTGGGCGGAATTTTGTTAGTTTCTTAGCTACATGTCTTTTATTATCACTCCTATTTTTTGTTTCATCGTTTATTGGAAGTAAGATAGTATTTACATATAAATTAATGGGTATTCTACTAGGGGTGGCAATCGGTTTCTTAGGTTTTACTGCAATTAAAGAGTTTATTATCGATGCAAGGAAAGGAATAAGTAACATGCCGTTTGTTATTTTATCTGTATCAGGAGCAAGTTTAGTGTTGCTTTTACATCAATTGTTTAGTTTTCATTAGTAATAAAAAGTTTGAAGTGGATGAGTTAACCAAATTTCATAAACAATAATTGGGGATTTTATATAAAAACTGTGATAAATTATGACGGTTTATTTTTTTGTGAAAATTTCATAAATAGATAAGAGGTAAATTAAATGAGGTGGGTACTTTATCAAGAGTATTGAATTTCTTTTGTAGCAAACCTAGTAACTGAGTATTGCGAAGGAAGGGGTACTCCATTTATTTTTATTTTATATAAGGGTATTAGCTATTTTATAAGAAAATTCCGTTTTACAACATCTTATTTTCAACTTTGCTCTAGTATTTAAAATAATAAGATAATATTTATAAAGGCATAGTTTATATGCTTTATTCTATTTTCCTTCTCTTAGACGTTAAGATTATCTTCTCATTCCCCTTAATCTTTTAGCAATGGTTGGAACTAATTATAAATTGCTTTTAAGATTGGTGTAAACCTCCCGATGAATAAACACTTCTAGATGATATATACAGTACTAGAAAATGTATAATTCTTAAGAAGAATAACATAATATTAACGCATTCTAAATTAAGAAGATATATAAGGAGAGATTTATGATTCTCTTTTTACTTTGAATATCTCTGATTATTATCGGAAGTGTTTTGACAATGTCTACATCAAAATGGTTAATGGTAGAAGAGATTTTTAGTGAAAAAGACCGTTCGAAAAAGTTAGAACTAATCATAAATGAGATTTGTTTTCCGGATATGAGTTCAGTTGGTTACCTTTTACTTAGTATTGGCATGATTGGATTAGGTCTATTTTTAATATGTTATGTTGAGAGGTGAAAAACGACTGTTTTTGTCAATATTAATT
>NZ_NUMC01000123.1:0-7444 GCF_002577655.1 Bacillus sp. AFS040349
TTCCAATTTCGTTCAATTGCCGAAATTGCCTTGAAGGATTTTGGCTAGTCGAACTGACGCGTACATAACCGATTTTCTGCAAAATTTCACCTCATTTTTGAGACAAGTCTTATGAGACACTCTTAACTATGATTTTATCAGTCCACTACACCTGTATCAATAGAGTACACTCTATTGATACATCATTATACTAACTTTCAAATAAATGCAGATCGGAGTATACAGATATTTAATTGTTCTTAACTCTCATCATCCAAATCCCCGAACAGTTCTGGAAATTCGTCTTCCAATTCTAACGAAGCAGCAGACTCTTTTCTATGCTCACTCATTTTAATAAGATTACTACTAATTCCTTTTCTTCTTCTTACACTTGGATTGGTACTCTCAATAATTATCTTTTCGTAATTTCTAACCTCCTGTTTCTTTTCGTTCAATTCATGTTTTAGCTTTTCTATTTTTTGTGTTAGTTCATCAATTTTTTTGTCTTTTTTCATAAGTTGATCAGAAAGCTTGTTGTTTTCTTCAATATTTTTAATAAATACTTCTTGAATATGATATAAAGCATCTCTTAGACCTTTTTCTTCGTTTAAAAATCGATCTATTATTAAATCAAAATTCGGATATGGTATTTCATCGAAACCTACATTATTATGACTGGTAATTACCTTTCTATTTAGGGTTTCAATAGTTTCTTCCATGCGCCTTTTCCAAGTTTTTCGACTAATTCCTGTTTCCTTTTGTAACCCTAAATATGTGATAGAACCAGTGTGTTTATTTGAGTATTCCAATAGTAATTTTTTTAACTCTTCATCGCTATAAGACTCAGTTTTCATAATACTATTCAATAACCTCCCTATCTTCCGGCAGCAAAGAATCAACCATAGCTTTTTGCCGTATTAGGCGATTAATAAGATTTGCCTTGCTTAATATCTGTTCATGATCTAGCATTGAATAGGATTCTGTGGCAAAATTAAATTTCATATTTTTATAAAGATTTAATAGAGACTTTAATTCTGTTTCTAATTGCTGTTCTAAATGATCTGATCCGGATAATAACCACTTCAATCCCTCATCATGGTTTTTTGGGTAATAAAAAAAATCATCACAAAATCTACATTCACCAGTGCAATTGTCAAAAGCCCCATATTTGCAATATCCGTTTTTTACCTCTTTTCGAAGAGGAAAATCCTCCGGTTTATAGATTCGTGATTCATTAATTTTATCTTTTACGCCAAATATTCCTTCTCCTAAACTTTTCTCAAGCCTATGAATTCTGGCTTTTGTTGAAATAATATAAACATAAGATTCAACGAAGTATTCCAAATGCCCCCAATAATTTCGTTGAGTACCTAATCGTGTATGGCCTGCCATTTTAGCAATAGTTAATGGATTAACCCCCTGTAACATCATATTACACATTGAAAAATGTCGTGTATCAGCAGGTGTTATATAATTACGGAAAATCTTAATGATTTCACCTTTTTCATTTCTTTTAACAAAGCGATAGAAATCAGTGTTATTCCAACCGATGATTTCTTTGTAGAAGGACATCAAGTGCCAATATAACGTATCTGGATGGTACATATCCTCCCTTTTAGTTATGCTATCAGCTTGAAAGAAACGTGATTGTATCTTAAATGAAAATAAGTAGTTTCCAATTAATTCAGGAGGAACTGTTTGCTTATACTCTTGAATAGTGTCATAAATATTTTTATTTATACGAATGACATTAGTCACGCTTATTTCGCTATATGATTTTGCCTCTTGTTTACTTCTTGGAACTTTTAAAAAGTAATAACCATCTTCCTCGTAGCAACAATCCCATTCTAGTAAACAAAATTCTTTAGGTCTCATTGGAATAATACCTGTAATCTTCCACCATAATATTATATGAAAATATTTGGATTTCTGAAGTGTGGTTGCTCGATTTTCAAATTCCATCATAAAATAATGAAAATCAATAATTACTTCATAATTAGGTAAATCTCTATTTTTCGAATCCATATTTTTAATCTTTAAGTCATATAAATCACGATAAGTATGCTCTATAAATGAAAGAAATCTACTAGTAAAATCATTAAATCTATAACGACTATTCATTGTTTTTGTCATAGCATACTCTTCATAAGCATCTACATTTGTTTTCTTAAATCCACCAGAAACTACAATTGCTTGTTTAACATTTGTATGAATTGCTTGAATATGATTTATGGAAAATTTAGTGTCTATTAATATTAACAAAAAACATTTTAAGGCAACCTTTAATTCAGGATATAAGTCAATATCGAACTTTAAATACCTACGCATTCCCGTAAAATCAACAATACACCAATAATCACTCTCAAAACTATCTGTAAGCAGGATACCTTGATCTTTATTTGTTTCTAACATACTTAAATATTTAGAAATGTCGTTTCTATCAAATTTATGATTTTCTGTGATTTGGATGTTTAATGCTCCATTTAATTCCTTAACCTTTTTCTGAATTATCAATTTGTTTCACCTCTCTATCTTTAAGAATAGCTCCATATAATTTTTTGATTCTTTTGCGATCAATAAAGGTCTCTACATATTCTTTACCTTTCTCAACAATAGCCTCATTCATTAATAGAAACATTTGTTTTAGAAAATGCTTTTCTCGTTCTTTATCCCATTCAAATTCACTATTGTAAATTTTATAAAGGCTCGTCTCAATCTGTTCAGATATAGAAAATAATAAATATTCTGTTGGTATTAAGTTCTCACATCCAATACAAGTGGTTCGTTCAGGACTTTTGCATTCAGGATATGTTAAACATTGAGCGAAAGCCATCCTTGCTGGCATTTCTCCACGAAATATTTTAACAATTAATCTTTTTAGATCCTCTTTAGGTAACTTTGAAAGCCTAAGTGCTAAAGATTCTTTTTTAATTCTTTCTGCAAGTAAAAAGGACGAATACGTTTCTAATTCATTTACTTTATACTTTTCACTTAAAGATTTAATTAAAGAGGTTCTGTCCTCCAGTTTTTGTTCATTTTGGTGCAACACAAGATTTATCATGGTATTATAAACCCAACCAAAATGACCCCTTTCGCATATATTAAAGGCCATACTATCAAGAGTACCTTGTGGGCTAGAGAATTTTATATAAACTTTGGTTGTATCTTCATTTAAGTGGCTTCGTAAAATTTGAGCTGCCTCATAGGATAAATGTGCATCCCCATCTGATTCAGAAACATGGTGGAAAAAGTAGGTAATCAATGTTCTATTCATTTTGAAACTATGGAACCCAGATAGTTCAAGTTTTTTTTCAAAAAACATTTTATTAATTCCATTTGCTCTAATTGAAGTAAGCATTAATTTATCATTGTATTTTCTACGGTGTAACTCCGTAATACTGATTGCTGTTGCAAACGGTTCAACCAAACTATCTAAACAAAGAAATTGTCCAAGCGCCCCCGTTTTCGAAATCTTCATTTGACCAACTTTTATATGAACCTGATTTACAATCAATCTTGCCTCTTCTTTCCTTAATCTATTATTCTCAAAAAATGTTAAATCTTTGATTGGTAAATCAACAAAATCAATGGTTGGTAAACCGTAAATAATATCCCCACTTCTCCACGCATTCATTAAGTGCATAATGACATATACCCATGCCTGTGCATATGTTTTATATTTAATCGCTTTCTCTATGTGCAGCTCTATATCTATAACATGATTATAATATTTATTAAAAGTTTCAAGGGAATATATATCAGTATCAGTATTTGGATCATTAAACGTTGCGTATCGATTAAAAAAGTTACAATCCTCAATATTTTCAGAGCAATACTGAACAAAACCTATAAAGTATTGTTTAACATATTTAGGTTGACTCTCATTATTTAAGAAACTCTCAATATCTTCATCTGTCATTTCTTTTATACTCTTTGGTAAATGTTTAATTAAAGCCTTTAAAGTTTTTATATAATAAGCAGTTTTTTTTGAAAGGGTCTCTGCTCTTGCCTCACTTTCAGCTAACTTTTGACAAGCATATTCCGTGTATATTTTGACTGTTTGGGCTAATTTTAAGGGGATGGAAATCTTATCAACTTCAAACTTATACTTGTTAACTGCATCAATAGTGGTGAATTCACCGGGACTTTGAGGGATAAACCTATCATTTTCAAGTTTTTGTTTGTACTGAATAACTTCAGATTCTAGCACAATCCAATATTCAATATTGTTAAAACCGTTTGTAACCTTTTTGGCAGATTTCATATGCTTTTTTATAATTTCCCTTGCTCTTTGAACGCTTCTTGTTTCGAGCAATTGCATAACATCTTCAGGGAAAATATAACCTGTTGGTAACTGAAGTCTTTCCTGTGAATAAATTTCTTTTATCTTGTCTATTTCTAATCTATTGATGAGATAACCCTCCGAGTTTGACCTTAGTATGCAATCATTAATGAGTCCTTTTTTTATATAACTTCTTATTGTATCTTTATTACATCCTATTATTTGGGATACTTCATCTATATTTGCATATTTTTCTTTAATTTCAAGCATATCTTTAAAATAATCTTCTGCTTCTGAAGCTAAAACTATATAGGTATCCTTTACATATTTTTTATGGTTTTTTAATACGTTATTCCTTATTAGTCCCCTTATTGTCTCCGGATGAAGTTTGTACTTTTCAGCTATCTGTTTTACAGTTACATATCCCTCTGGTATGACATTTTTATTTTCGTAATCCTCTATATCTGATATTGGAATAAGATATCCCTCGGTTTGATTTCTAATAATAGCATTAGGAAATACTTTTCTTGGGCCATATGTGTGAATCGTTAATTTTGATAAGGATAATCGTTCACATGCTTCATTTAAAGTTAAAAAACCATTTCTTTCAATGTGTTCTTTTATATACTCGTCAAAAATATCCTTATGCACAATATAATTATTATTTTCATCTCTACTAAATTTTTTAATTTTTCCGTTCCGCAAATCACTTCTAATCTTCTCATTAGTACACCCTGAGATTTCCGCCATTTCGCTAATTGATAAAAAGTCTTTTTTAGCATCTTCTATTTTCGTAACTTTTTCTTTATAAGCCTCTATATCCGTAACTGGTATTCGGTAGCCCTCTTGCTTTGAATTAATAAAACAGTTTGGGAACTCGTCTTTTTTTATTAGTTTTAGTACCGTGGATCTATTTATCGAAAACAGTTTAGAGACCTCGGTAACAGAAATATATAAATTTTGATCATTAAGTTCCAAACTTAACACCTCCCTTTTATTCTTTTTTCTTATATATTTCATCTATCTTTTTTTCTAGCTTTTCTTTAATTCGTTTTGTGCTAGCTAGATATGGTTTTACTGAGTCAAAACCTTTGTCCCCTCTTGGAAAACTCACATCATATAAATTATCAGCTTCTTCAGCCAATAAGTTAGAAAATATCCCCCTACCTATATGACTAGCCCATCTCTCAGCTTCAAGCGCTAAAGCATTATTTCTATCCGCCATATTCTCCGAATCTCTAAGGTACTTCAGAAATATTTTCTTTGTTTTATTAAAATGGTAATAGTAATTGTTACCTGTCATGGCTAATCCTTTTTGATTAGGAAATAGTGGGGTTTCTCCATTTAATTTCATAACATCTGTTAAATTATTCATGTGTTTTTCATAAAATAAAGTTGACCAATCCTTAAATCCAAAAACAATTTGCCTTCTTTTACTTTTAATATAGCTAGACCCCGATGTATTAGTGATGTCCTTTCTCAAGTTTCGATCCTCAGAAAGATCCACGATAAAACCATATTCTCCTTTATCCCCTATAAGCTGTAAATCTTTTATTCTAAGATTACATATCTCTCCGGTTCGGAGTCCACCAAAGAATTGTAAATAAAGTGCAAACGCAATTTTACTATCTGTTTGATAGGCAATTTCTAAAAAGGTTAGAATATATTCATCTGGTAATTTATGGAGTCTCGGTTTCGGTTTACTGTAAAAGTATTGAACATCTTTAATTTTCAAAGTATGACCAATGATCTTTTTTTCATTTAGAAAATCAAAGAACTTTTCTATATATTTCTCATGTTTCTTGACCGTATTTTTAGGTGTCCTTTTATAAGAAAGCTCAGATAAAAAATTTATTACATGGTCTGATTTTAATTCTATAAGACTTTTAACTTTATTACTCTTATCGCTTATTAAAAAATTTAAAAACATCGCTATAGTATTTGCCGGTGCTTTCATAGTATTGTACTGGGCGTTTTTCCAATTATCTAATATAAATTCTGTTGAAAGAGGATGAATTACTTCAACGTTTGTGTCTTCATTTTTAATTTTTATACACGCATATTGTTTTTCTATTGGCTCACCTGTTGAAGTTTCTGCATATTGGGCCATTATTGCACGTACAACAAATTTCACATTAGGTTTTATACTAACAATCTTTCTTTGGTTTCTCCCCATCGTTCCCCCACCCTAAATTGATATATCTGGTTTCAAAGGATTGAAGTTCTAAGTTCCCTTTTAAATTAGAACATAAAGACTCGTAAATTTTTTCTGTATATGATTCAGTTGTATATCTAGCAATTTTAGATATATAAGATATTTCAAATGGTTCATTTTGTGCTAATACTAACAAGTTAAAAATCCCCATACGTCTTAACATTTGAGGTGAAACCGTATAATTAATATTAGCTATCGAACTGTATTTCCGAAACATTTTGTTAATTGCATCCCTTGTCATTGGACCTTTTTGTCCAATTAATAGTTTCTTACTTTGATAAATGGGTCTGACTTCTAAAAAATCTTTTATCATTTTAATAAGAGGTTCAGTTATGCTAATTTTTCTTATAGGAGTGGGGAATTTTCCACTTTTTAAAATTTTAAATTGTATATAACCTTGTGATGGATCAGTAATTTCTATATCATCCAGTTCAATATTAATAAGTTCAGAAATCCTGCAACAAGTTCCGTATAATAAGTGAAATATAAGAATATCCCTCTTATTTTGACCTTCTAATATTGTTTGCCGTAGTCTAACAAATTCATTAATACTCATCATTCTCATAGTCCAGTTGTTTGTTTTAATTTTGATTATTTCATTTGGCTCAATTACTAATGGAGATTCTCCAATATGATACAAATATTTGTTATACCGAGTGACACTCTTAATTTTCCTCAAAACAGTATTTTCACTATATTTGGTATATAAAAATATTGTGTATTCAGTTAGCACTTCTTCTGTTATTTTGGGGTCCAGTTCCTTACTTTTTAACCAGTCGTAAAACTGAACAATGTCAAATACATAGCTCTTAATCGTATTTTTAGACAATCCTTGTCTTTCTAATTCATTGATAAATTTTTCGATCATGTGTGCGCTTACTCCATTTCTTTTATTACCTTAATTCTATAAAATTCTACATAACTTGTATACATAACTTTTATTAAGTTTAATAAAACAATTATGATCT
>NZ_NUMC01000124.1:0-8707 GCF_002577655.1 Bacillus sp. AFS040349
TAACAGGAATGCTCCTTTTTTAATTATTATTAGTTAATTCCCCATTTCTATAAAAATAAACTCAATAGATTTTTATTGGACGTATAGGGAATTTAAAATGAGTGCAGTACAGATTTAAGGAAATCAATAGATGGACTCGCTGTTTAGTCAAAGAAGAGTTTGATCTAGATCCCCTTTTCACCCTGTTTGTTTGTGTTCTGTAATCGCTCGCGCGACAAAGTTAAAATTCTTCAATGGGACCACAATGGTTTTTAGCTCCATTACCGTCGGCTAGAGAGAGGGAAATTTCAGTGGCGAAAATAACTCGATTCCTCTAAGTAATAGTTGAAGGCAATTGCGTTGGTTGTTGGATGGTTTACCCCTTAATCAACGCTATGAACACCCTGAAGTTAAAGAACGAACAATTGTATAATTTTTTTAAAAAAGACGTGTTTTAAGAAGGGGTGAGGTAGGATTTCGTCGAATTATATAGGTATGAAAAATTCACCGAAAAAATCAACCCAGAATCCTACAATTGAATCATTACAAGCGCAAGTTAGTGAATTAACAGCGAAAGTAAAATGATATGAAGAGCAGTTTCGCCTGAGTCAACAGAAGCGATTCGGCTCTTCAAGTGAGAAAACGAATCCAGATCAAATTATAGTGGAACTTTTCAACGAAGTTGAAAAAGAAGCCAACCCTCAACTATCAGAACCAACTGTTGAGACGATAACCTACCGCCGCAAAAAGAAGCCCTGGTCAACGTGAAACTATGCTTGAAAACCTGCCTACAGAAACGATTGAGTATCGTCTTTCTGATAAGGAACAGGTTTGTTCGAGTTGCGGTGAATCTCTACATGAAATGAGTACAGAAATGCGTAAGGAGTTAAAAATTATTCCACCTGAAGTCAAAGTGGCTGAGCATAAACGATATGTCTGCCGTCACTGTGAACGTGAAAAACTAACAACACCTATTGTACTGCTCCTATGCCTTCACCTGTTCAGCTAAAGAGTTTGACTTCGCCTTCTATGACGGCATACATCATGACCCAGAAATACGTAGATAGGCTACCTTTATATCGAATCGAAAAGCAATTCGAACGATTTGGTCTCTCCTTATCACGTCAAACAATGGCGAATTGGCTCCTTCACGGAGCCGATCAATGGCTAAGTCCTCTCTACAAAAGAATGCATGATTTTCTAATTAAGCAATTAAGCAGGATATTCTCCATGCGGATGAGACAACCTTGCAGGTCTTACGAGAACCAGGTCGTGTAGCTCAATCATCTTCTTATCTGTGGCTGTATCGTACTGGACAAGAAGGCCCGCCTGCCATCCTTTATGTTTATCAAGAAACGCGGTCGGGCAAAAATGCCCGGGAGTTTCTTGCAGGTTTAAAGGATTCCTTCAAGTGGATGGCTATGCCGGTTACCACAAAGTAGAGGATGTTATCCTGGTAGGATGTTGGGCTCATGCGCGTCGAAAATTCGATGAAGCTCTTAAATCCTGGCCTGAAGCTAAGAAAGGAAAGGCTGTAACAGCAACTGAAGGACTTCATTTCTGTAATCAACTATTCGCTATTGAGCGTGAAATGAAAGAGAAGTCAGCCAAAGAACGTTATACAATTCGATTAGAACAAAGTCGACCTGTATTAGATGCTTTTTTGATATGGCTAAAAACACAGCAACCAAGAGTGTAACCAAAGAGTACACTTGGTCAAGGTATCACATATCATATTGTCTAAACCAGTGGGAGAAGTTAGAGGCGTATTTAAAGACGGACGTTTAGAGATAGATAACAATAGAAGCGAGCGTTCTATTAAACCATTCGTTATTGGCCGTAAGAACTGGCTGTTTTCTAATACTCCGAGGGGTGCTCGTGCGAGCGCAGTTATCTATAATTTAGTGGAAACAGCAAAGGAAGACGGATTAAATCCATACTATTACCTTCACTATCTATTTGAGAAGCTTCCCAGTACTGATTTAACAAATACTGAATCGATAGATTCTCTACTTCCTTGGTCTAAATCTCTACCAATAAATTGTAGAGTGTACAACAAGATATCTAAATAATAAATTGATCCCCATCCTGTAATACAGGTGGGGATTATTTAACGCTTACTTTTAAAGTAATAGATTTTTAATTCATAACATAGCATTTTATTTATTCGAAATAGGTAATAATCATGTTGAATATAATTCTGAACAATCAGGCCCATGTTGAAAGAACAAAATGATTTTTTAAGGCAAGTAATGCTTTATAAAATATATGACATTAGACTCTTAAAACGAGGTAATCTCCATCCTTCATTTTCACAACATCTGCCTTCATAGCCTTTGCAATATCCTGTGTTATACGCTTTTGCTGTTCCTCACCCTCTGCTAATAAGGAGAGCTGTGATCCACCTAATATCCGATTTTTTTGTAAAGTAACTATTGCTATTATTTGATAATTTGGTTTTTCTGAGGATTCTCTTCCCATTCTTTATTTCCTCCCAATAAAGTTAGTTTGCATTAAACGGCTGCTCTTCTTAACACTTTCTAGCACAGGAGTGTTTTTGACAGTGTGTATGAGTTTATTGATATCACCTGAAATTGGAATAAGTGTGATAACAATTCTGCCTTCATCATATTCCTTTCGACTAAAGTTATACCTCTTCGCACCTAACGCTCTTGTTGCCTCGAACAATATCGCTTGTCTTTGTCCAAAATTGTCAAGTCCAATACGAAAATGTTCTTCATGAGGATATATCACCACAGCTAACCCTTCTTCTTTATACATATTTGCCGCATTGTCAGTCCCTAGTAGGTTTGAAACATAAATTCCATCTACAAATAATTCTGATCCCTTAACTTCAATTTTACCTTCTTTGACATCAGCAATATCTCCAACACTTTTTCCTTTGGAAAATCGATTAATGATGTAAAAAGTTAAAGCACTAATCATAATTGCTATTAAAACGTTTATCCATGTTTGGTCAAGATGGGAAATTTGTATCGTTATTGATGAAATAAGGGCAATAATAAGCGCAAAATAATTTCTTGATTCAAACGTTTTTGATATCCCATCAATATAAGCATCTCCTCTATATGTAAATTCTGTATTTTCCAAGTCTTTTAAACTTTCCCTCTCAGATTTCCTCACATCTCGGAATTGCTGAATAGCAAGTGTAAGAAAAGTAACGGCTACAAAATTTTTGGTCATCAACGCTGGTATTGCTACTGATCCTAATGATGCAGCGACAAAACCAGTTACTAAATGTATCAAGTATCCATTTGGATAACTTGGATATTGTCGATAGTCTGCTTTGATTGTTAATAAACGAGCTGTAGTACCCAAAATTATTCCTGTTACTATCATCACTAGATAATGAGTAGATATCGTTCCTTCATCCACAAAAATCCACCTCTTTTTTATGACTCTTCTAAAGTTAATATCGTTTCAATTAGTTATTATTATTTAAGGATTTAGGTTTTTTAATTCATTTTTCACGAAATTGGCTTATTGAAAATGGTACATTTTTTCGAAATACTTTGAGTAGCTAGTTAACTAGTTAAGGAATTAACAGATGATAGTTAGCGATGCATTTATATTCATAAAAAAAAAGTAACAGTACCAAATCTTGGATACTGGTTACTTTCGGTGAAAATAAAAATTAAACATAACATCTAAATATACGAAACCCTAATTTATCCTTATAAATTTCTGTTAATTCTTCATGTTTTTCAAGTATTTCTAAGAGTGTATCATCTATATTTTCTGAAATTGAGAAGTCTGCTGCGTTTTGTATATTAATATCACTAAATTCTGGATTATATTTCTCGACACTAATAGACCTAAATCCAGCTCTTTTAAATAACTCATACCATTCAGACTCTGTCAGTAATTGAGAAAATCCATAAAAATCAACTATTTGTTTATTTTCATCCGCAGAAATTCCCTTTTCAAGTACCATTTCAATCGCAAGCAATACTCCACTTGATTTTAGAACTCTTATAAATTCAGGAATCGTTTTAGATATATCTGTAAAAGTTATTACCGATTCTGAGAGGATCACGTCAAATGAGGCGTTATCAAAAGGTAGATTTTCAGTATTTCCTTGCTTAACTTCAATTGGTATTTGCAAAGATGAAAATCGTTGTTTTGCTTTATCTAACATGATTTTATTAGAGTCTAAGGAGGTAACATAACATCTATAATTTTCCGCAATGTATGCAGAGGTTTGACCAGTTCCACAACCAACGTCCAGAACTGATGTTGTATCATCTATTTTTTCCACTGCTAATAAAATATTCTTCGTTAGTTGAAGCCCCCCAGGATGTGCACCACCAACTCCCAAGTATGCTAAACAATCAAGATATGTGTAAGTCAAAATTACCCCACCTTTATTTCAACATAATTACATTATGATATGAAATTGGAGGAACTTTGTTCATCCAACAATAAAATACTTAAACAAAACTTGATCTACGGAGTAAAAGGTCAAGGTAATAGTTGGAATACTTTATAATAATGTAATCTCTATATGCAGCTATTTCTTAATAAACTTTGTTATCATCGGGCTTACTTGGTTATATAGCTTATGGATTTGCTGAGCAGTTGCAGAGATTTTGTCAAAATCAAACTTTCCATCAGAAGTTTGAAAATGTGATAAGAAGTTAGGGCTAGTAGGAACATGAGGACCTTGAAGTGGTCTTTGATACGGTACACGTGGCATTGGTCGTCTTCCATTAAACATAAAATCTGACCTCCTAGTTTAAAATTTTTGTATATCTTATGCAAAGATAAAAATAAATGTAAGGGTTTTCACCCTAATTTAAAAACCATAACTTTATAATTTCCAATATAAGTAACAGATTTTTCTAGTAAATAATATAATGTGTAATTAGGGGTGATTCAATGAGTGTGATAAGAACGGACAGATGGTTACTTGACACATATAATAATCCAGTTAAAATTTGTGAAAAGTTAACAGGACATTTTGAGGGTGCTTTAGCTTATGAAATCTATAATTACTTATCTATGCATGGAATGTATCGTCTTTCAAAGAATGGTAGTGAGATTGTAGGTAAACTAATAGATAATCAAGTTTGGGAAATTGTACAGAAAGATGAATATATTCTTCAAAAGAATTGGGGAGGACCAGATATCCCTGTCTATATATTTCCATCAGATGCCAATAACATACTAATACAAAAACACTTTAATGGAAAATCAGGTTTAGCTTTTGCCGATAAGCTTTTTTTATTTATTTCAGGAGAAAATGTTGAAAAGGAAATAAAATCATTATTCACTCATGAGTATAACCATGTTTGTCGCCTGTACAAACTTCCAAAAAAAGAAGAAGAATACGAATTATTGGACACAATTATATTGGAGGGTTTAGCTGAACATGCTGTGAGAGAAAGGTTAGGGGAACCATATGTTGCTAATTAGGTATCCTTTTATACAGATAAACAGATAGAAAGTATGTGGCACAAAATAGTGTGCCCAAATCGGAATCTTCATAGTATTGATCGAGAGTATCAAGCAATTTTATATGGTTTAGGTAATTATCCTAATATGTTAGGTTATTCTGTGGGATATTATTTAGTAAAGAGATATATTGAAAAATACAACCTTTCAAGTAAAGACCTTTTGTCAATTAAAACTAGTGATTTCGCCGAAACTAACTATGAAAAGTATAATGACATATAGTGTATGTCGGTTACCTTAAATTTTATAAGTACCTTTCGGGCTGTATGTGAAATTACTTAGTTATTTTTTATTAATTTTCTAATCAATTTCAAGTGCCAAAGAAGGATAATAAAAAGTAAAGGATATATAAATGCAGAGTGCCATAATTTCCATTTTACATGAGTGAAAAATCCTGTATTGTCTACAATTGCTTCAAAGGTGATTGAAAAAATTGACCATCCTAATATATAAAATATTTTTGATTTATTTGCTTTGTTATAAGGGTAGAAATTTAGGAACAATATAGTTATCGATGGATAAATGAGAAAAGGGACCATAAAATCAACCCATTGCAAGCCCTTTTTATAATAATAATATAAAGTAAGTTTAAGGTCTAAAGCCATGTCTACAACATGTCCCCACAAAAGGGCAAATAAAGAAGTAGAATACATTTCGATTTTACTAAGTCTTTTAGGTATTAAAAATGCAAGTGTATTTAGTACAAGTAAAGAAATAATAACAGGTAGCACAGAAAGTACCCTCCTTTTTTACAAACTATAAATTATGAAAAAAAGACAGATGATCAAAATCATCTGTCTTTATTCTATCCATCTTGTAAGTCCTGTATAAACCTTTTAAATAAAGAATAGTGGAAGTAAGGCTAATGCTGCGATAGAACCTAATGCGAGCCCCCATCCCCATCCGCCATAACCACCATAACCACCGTAGCTAAAACCGCCTAAGTTTCTTGTACGCCCTAGTGGCTGTAAATACACTCTGTTATGACTGACATGTTGGATGATCCCTCTGTGAACTCTGCCATCACGAGTTCTTAGTTCAACAGCTCTCCCTCTATACTTTTGGCATAGTGCATGATAATGTCCAACTGACATAATGTCACCCCCAAATCATGATTGGATATATGACATAATATGTGCTTGCTTCCGTTATCGCAATGGACATATGTATTAGGGGATTAGTGGAATTCTTGATGGATGTCATATAAAAGTATATGTGACTTAAACTTAGTGCCCATTTACCTTCAATATGGGGTCTTATCCATGTCAAGACGGAGTAATCTACATATATTAATAACAAATGATGATGGAAGTGTTAGTATGAGTGGTGCAGTAGCAGGTGCTGGTTTACTTGAAAATAGGAACCCAGAAGAAACATGGGTTCCTTATAATACATACTTTAGATTATGCTGTTATGTTCGATATTATAGTGAAGTGAATACAACATACATAAAAATCCGATACATTCTCTATCTTTGTCCTTGAATTTTTATGTATGTATATAACTTTCTCTAATTACTTATCTTAGGTGTCTTTTGGTGGAGTATAGTAATTTTGGAAAGTCGTAGTAATAAATTTAACTAAAAAATAAACATCTATTCATTATTAATTATATTTTCTTATAAAGAATACACGAACTATTTACATAACTTTGATATCATTTGGCAATTAAGTAATGAAGCAGTATTGTTTGATTGTAAAGGAGCCAAAAATATGCAATAAATATTTGTAATTAATTATTACTATTCAGCTATGTAGTATCTTATTAATCTTGATATACTTCTTTAACGATAATACGTTCAACCAATAATTGATAATAGTAAATAATAACTGCCATAGAAACTGATAAAATAAAAAAATGATTTGGTCTCATCTTCTTAAATTCAAAAGTCCCAATTTTAGTAAAAAACTTAACGATAGGAAAAGAGAAGATGTAATCAATAATAATATTAGTGGCAAGGTATTTGGAAAAATTTCCAAATGTCAATTTAAATACCCATATTGTTACAATAAAATACAATCCAAGTAAATATGAAATATCTAAACGAAAATGGGGGAATAATGCATTTTTAACTTTCCACCATTTTTTATTATCCGCTAATTCACTTAAAAAACTAAAGATATATCCAACATATGTTGCTACAGGTAAAAATCGAAAAATTTATTTCTGCCGATTAAAGGTAACGTTAACCAAGGTAATACTAGTGTGCAAAAAGAAAGAGTTTTCCTTCTATTTATCATAAAATCCTCCAAGTAATTTTTTATTTATTTTACAATTTATTGCTTTACTTTATTCTCAAACATTGAAAATAATGGAATATTAGATTGTGTTCTGTATCATCATGAAAGGTTTGATGGAAGGGGATATCCTAATCAATTAAAAGGTAATGACATACCATTATCAGCTAGAATAATAGCTATAGTAGATTCATATGATGCGATGACATCAAAACGATTATACAGGAATGAATTTACAAAAGAAGAAGCACTTAACGAAATAAAGAAGCATAAAGGAACTCAATTTGACCCTGAAATAGCAGAAGTATTTATTAATATCATTGGAGAAGAATTAACTTTTCATTAAAAAGCTACAGTTTTTCGTTTACTATATGAGCTCTTTTTATTGTTAATATCGGAAGGCTTGGACACACTTATTATTTTAGTTTTAATGGGTATTGATTGCCATTCTTAAGTATTTTTTTAATTGTGAGTTGAAGGTATTCCTGCTTATAATATTCAGGAAATTTCATATTGAAATGATAAATTTGATTCTTTAAAAAATTGTTCGAATTTTGCTTAAAGAAAGTTATAAGCATCAATGGTTTTATTGTGTTAATTAAAATACTCTTATATCCACGATTGTTAGAACTCATAATATTTGGAGGGTTTGTCTCACTTCGTAAAAACAAAGTGCCTATTGATTTATCAAATCACTTAAAATCAATATTTCATCATGAATTTGTTTTTTAATTTCAGGACTGTTGCATCTATTATGTTGAATTATTAATAAATAAATTTCTTTTATAAACATCGTCATTTCTTCGCTAGAAACCATTGTATTCTCCTTTGTGTAACTTCTATACCATTCTTATATAAAAATTATAGGTAATATAGATTATTTATACAAGTGAGCTGAAGGGAACATTTTTGAATAAAAGTACACAATTCAAGAAATTTAGAACAAATGATCTAATTTCCCTCCACAAAACCAGCTAATAGTTGTCAACATTTTTTAATAAAAAAATTAAAATAAT
>NZ_NUMC01000125.1:0-3701 GCF_002577655.1 Bacillus sp. AFS040349
TTATCTACAGTATATAAAGAAGTAGTATTTAACGTATTTAAAGTTAAGTATTGCTTCTTTTTTGTTTCTTTAAAATCAACTTATCTACAGTGGGAAAATATAGTATTCATAGTTTTTATAGAAAGAGTTTCATAAATGTATCACTATCTAATCTGGAGGTGATGTTTATGAAAGTTCAAGAGTTTCAAATTGATAATAAAAAACGATATGTACTCATTGATGAAAATAACAAACCTGTGGTTCCTGTTGTCAAATACCTTAAGTATCTAGACAACATAGGTAAAGCGGAAAATACGTTAAAAGCATATTGTCGTCATTTGAAGTTATACTTTCAATTTTTAAGCGAAAAAGAAATAGGATACCAAGAGGTTGACTTAAATTTATTATCGGAGTTTATATCTTGGCTAAGAAGTCCTTATCAATCTACTAAAGTAGTTCATCTTGAGAAAACTCAAGCAAAGAGATCAGAACGAACAGTGAATACTATATTAACATGTGTCCAAGGTTTCTATGATTATTTGATTAGGATTGAGGATTATGAAAAGGACCTATCCGAAAAAACAAAGAAGCAAGTTACTGGTCAGTACCGATCATTCAAACCCTTTTTACATCATATATCAAAGGGTAAACCATTTGAAAAAAGCATATTGAAAATAAAAGAACCTCGAAGGGGAATTTTAACACTCACAAAAACTCAGGTGCAAACTGTTCACGATGCGTGTAGTAACATTCGCGATGCTTTATTGATTAGGATTTTATATGAGGGTGGTCTTAGAATTGGAGAAGCCTTATCTTTATGGATTGAGGATTTTGATATTGGTTCCACTACCATTCAGGTTCGGAAATCAAAAACTGTAAATGGTGAAGGACGAAAGGTGTATGTATCTGCCGATACTATGAATGTATTTCAAGATTATCTTATTGATCTTCACGATGTAGATACAAATTTTGTTTTTATCAATTTATCAGGACCTAATAAGGGTAAACCGTTAAATTATCGAGCAGCTTTCGATGTGATTGAGCGTATAAGGAAGAAAACTGAGATTGATGTTACTCCACATATGTTAAGACACACCTATGCAACTGAACTTCATGAAAAAGGAGTAGAAGCTTCGATTATTCAGAAGTTGTTAGGTCACGCACAAGTTCAAACTACAATACAAACTTATATGCATTCTTCGGATGAAACAATTCGGAAAGAGTGGCAGAAAGCACAGGATAATATGAAGGGTGATCAATTAAAATGAAATTATATAAATTTACTAATTCGACCAAATCTCCACGATATGAGCAACTAGTACAAGAACTAAATGGATATTGGAAAAATGATCTATGGAATGCCATCGATTGCCCTTTCTACACTAAAGACACTAATTTAGGAAAACAAAGGCTTAAATTCGACGAGACTTTAAGTTCAGGAATAAACCATGAATTGAAATATTATTTCTTTAGACAGTTGACTGATTCGATTTTAAAAATGACAACAATATGGAGCAGTGCTAGTGCAATCAATAAATTACAAACTTTTATTTTAAGGTTTTATCCAAATATTTTTTCTTTTATAGAAATTCCTCATGAGAAGTTTTCAATTCACTATAAGACTTATCTTTTAGAACTTGGTATAAGCAATTTAACTATTAAAGGATACCTCCAATTATATAATCGGATTAGTTCTTTTTACTTTGAATGGTATGACGAACGTATCGAAACAGAAAAAGATATTTGGGATGTTAGAAAACTAGGTATTGACTACAACAATAGTAAATGTGGTTATACCTTAAATTTCACTTTTATACCAAGCCCTTATCGAGCTTTGGTAAAAAGATATTTCGAAAAACGTGTCCTAATGCAAGAAAGTTTAAGCTGGGGTACTGCCATACAAAACATAGCAAAACTTCAAGAGTTCTTTAAATATATTTACTGCAAGTACCCAGATTGGAAAGGCTTAACCTCTTTAAGTAGAAGTGATATAGAAGGATTTATATATTATTTAAGAACTTCTCCTATGGGAGGGAATAGTGTTCATAAAGGACAAGCCCCTTCGGATAACCACGTTCATCGGTCATTATCTGTAATAGAATTGTTTATTTTATATATTCAAAGATATGAATGGGCTGAAGCCCCAATTAAATCTGCAGGAAATTTAATCGTTCCTGAAGACAAACCTAAACTACCACCTAAAGCTTCTAATGAAATAAAATATATATCTGATTTCGTTTGGAATCAAATCCTGAACCATATAGGAAAACTACCAAAAGAAATTATCCCGATTGTGATTTTATTAGAGGCAACAGGATTTAGAATTTCAGATGTGTGTACTTTGAAAATAGATTGTTTGATTCAAAGAGAAGATGGTTGGTGGATTATTGGAGACCAACGTAAAGTTAAAAATAAAGACCATAGAGTGCCAATTTCGGAAGAAATAGCAATGGTTGTGATTTCTCAACAAAAATTGACTAGAGAAAAAACAACCATTGAAACAAACCCCTTTAATTATTTGTTTCCTACCTATTATGGGCCGAGAAAAGGTCAGCCTATTTCAAGGGACAATGTAGTAAACAATTTAAACAAACTAGCTATGGAAAATAAAATAATCGACGAAAAGAGAGATACCTATCGATTTAAAGCACATGCGTTTAGACACCGTTATGGAGTCAATCTTATCAATAACGGTATGACCATTTTGCATGTACAAAAACTTATGGCTCATGCGAGCCCTGAAATGACATTGGTATATGCCAAGATTCATGATAAAACTCTTCGAAAAGAATGGGAAAAAGCCACAAGCAGTGGAGCTATAAGATTAAATCAAGGCGGTAAAATAATCGCCACTAGTATAGAGCAACAAGCAGACGAAAACGGATTAGAGTTGGAATGGATACGTCACAACTTAGATTCTATTCGATTAGATCATGGTTTTTGTATTAAAAGCCCTAAGAACAATTGTGATTTTTTAGAACAAACTTTAGAACCACCATGCATTAAAAATAACTGCCGAAGTTTTCATGTAGACCAAACATTTTTGAATTTCTACAACGAACAAATTACTAAAATGGAATCTGATATACAGATATATCAGAAATCTGGAAGAATTCGTTCAATCGAGATAATTCAACCTAAACTAAAAAAGTATAAAGAAATTAGAGACGGAATCATTAAAAACGGTGGAATATATGGACAGCAAAAATTAAGAAGAGAATCCAGAAATTAATATAAAGGTGTGTAAAACAAAGTGGCTAATAAGAATCCTAATACTGGTCCCCTATTAAGAAGCATAGAAGATAAAAAGAATATAACATTTCAAAAGGTAGAAAAAACACTTAAAAAAATGATAAAACAACAGAAAAAGATTAACTTCAACTCTGTAGCAGAAGAATCTGGAGTTTCTAAATCATTTCTTTATAAGTACATTGAAATTAGATCTCGTATTGAAACTTTAAGGAAGCAAGAAGAAGGATTAGAATCACCCATGAAAGTTAAACGGGATATGACAGAAAAATCAAAAGATGTCATAATTGCATCACTTCGGAAGAGAAATAAGAATTTGGAGGAAGAAAACAGGAAATTGAAAGAACAACTTAAAGTTGTATGGGCAACAATTTATAAAGAAATCAAGTAAGATGATAGTCTAACTTTAAAGTCATGTATTCAATGAATGAGGTTCGGTAGAACCTCATTTTTTAACAACTTACTGTAGATAA
>NZ_NUMC01000126.1:0-13603 GCF_002577655.1 Bacillus sp. AFS040349
ATATTACGAACAAAGCGCAATTCTGCAGTAATGAATTGCGCTCTTGTTTTATTTAAGGGCCATATTGTTGAGGAATTTAATGTGTAAATATTAATAATTGTTTCAGATTACAAAAGGATTAAATTTGTTAGAAAAATATGGTGATATTTAGTTAAA
Source organism: Bacillus sp. AFS040349 (assembly GCF_002577655.1). Lineage (NCBI taxonomy): Bacteria > Bacillati > Bacillota > Bacilli > Caryophanales > Bacillaceae > Bacillus > Bacillus sp. AFS040349. The sequence goes on from NZ_NUMC01000126.1 coordinate 157, forward strand.
ATGTTTTGGAAGGAGTGAAATTCACTTTGTCTAAACAGGTAATAGGAAAAACACTTGCAATTTTTGGCTGCATTAGCAATGATTATTAATATTTCTTTTTTCAAACAATCAGAAGGGTACGATATAGTTCGATGGATTTCATATGCTACATTTGGAATAGGGGTACTTTTAATTCCTATATACTCAAAATCAAAAAGGGATAATTAATAATTTATATGCACAAATAAATAGAAAACGAGTCACTGTTTTATAGCTAACTACTCCAGATAAAAAAGATTGATACCATATTCATCATACGCTTATGCGATTGTCGCCTAACGTATGATGAATTTTTTGCTAAAGTAGAAGGGATTTTTGAAGGTGTATTAATAACCTTTAGGGTAGCACAATAAAAAACAAATTAAGTGTAATGATAATGTAAATTGGTGTATATTAAAAAGGGAAATTTTCCTAATAGGGGTGGGAGGATGCTATGGAAAAGTTAGAATATGAATGGGTAAAACAAACACGTCAAATTTTAGTAGATCAGTGTAGAGAATTGAATGAAGATGATTTTACTAAAGAGTTTGAATTTGGTTTTCATAGCATTAGAGATTCCCTAGTTCATGTGGCAGGTTGCTATCATGCATGGTTAGGTTCTTTTGTGCTATCAGAATCATCATCTCCATTATTAACGAAGGAAGTAATTAATAATATGAAGGTAGATGATATTCAACGGTATTTTAAACAAGCTGATGAATATGTAGAGAGTGTACTTGAACAATTCAAAAACAAATTTGATGAATTTATCGAAAAAGAGCCTTCTTGGAGAGCAGGTAGTGGGTATATAAGAAAGACGCCACATCAATTACTAATCCATTCAATTACTCATGAATCACATCATAAAGGGCAAATTGTAACTATGCTACGTTTACTTGGCCATATACCTAAAAATACAGACATATTGGGGTTGCCTGAAAAAGAATTCGCAAAATAATAATAAGGAATTCTTCCGAAATCAGAAGCACTTATCTTGAATATAAGGTAAGTGTTTTTTCGTGTTGGGCGGGGTTCTTAAATAAAAAACGTCTTTTTTGTAAGGACCAGTTCATTTAAAAAGAAAAATCTAAAATGTTGAGTAATTAATTTATAATTGTAATAAAGATACTTATTTTTACAATGGGGGAAATGTAATGCTAGAGAATGAACAAACACATTGGAAAACAATGATGGATATACTATAAGTACTGATAAACGTTTTTGGATACAGAAATGATACATAAATTCGGAGATACCTAGTAATCAATATTTGTATTGGATAGAAGCTGGAGAGAGTTTTGAAGATGCGCTTCCTTTAAAAATATAAAATTTACTAAAATTAATGAAAGTTAAGGGTGATACTTATGATATAATTATCTATATACGAATTAACGAGGTGATTATATGGATAATGAACAATTGTTAAAAATCATCTTAGAACGGTTTGATAAAGTTGATCTGCAATTTAAAGAGGTCTTACATAGACTTGATACTATTGAGAGAAGTCAACAGGAAGATGTTCAAGGAACTTTAAACCTAATATCTAAGAAGGTTGACGGTATGATTTACGATATTGAGTATTTAAGCGAGAAGACAGGTAAACATGACACAAAGATAAATAGCCTAGAAAAAAGAATTCAGTCTTAACATAGGTTGGATTTTTTACTTTATATTCTTAATTTGTGCTATGCACTTAAAGTAACAATGGCTTTAGTATAATCGTAATCTTCCACAAACAAAGCGCTTTAATTTAATAAGGTGGAAAGAAAAGTCAACAAACTAAGTTGGCTTTTTTATTACGCAATCGGGAATTATATGTGTAATAGTGTGTATTTTCTATCTTGGTTCAATTGAAAATGACATATAGTGATTACCATTGGATGATTTTTTTATATTGTAATTGGTTTTAGCCAATACTAACGTAAAAGAGTTTGGTGGTGGGGAATGTTGATCACTAAGGAACAAGGAAAGCGATTAAATGACATATTGGATTTACAAGAGAAGGTTGTTTCCATGTGGTTGGATTATTGGAAGGACTTCTCTCACTTTGGTACAGGTCCGTTCTGGGTCATTGTTTTGATGTTAGTTGTTCCTCTTGTTATTCTTTATTTTAAAATCGATAGAACAAAGGTTTTTCAACTTGGTTTTTATGGTTTTAATATACACACTTGGTTTACTTATTCAGATGCGATCGCAATGAGAACAGGGTATGTATATTATCCGTTTCAGGTGATACCAGTTATGCCAGTTAACTTTGCTTTAGATGCTTCACTTGTCCCTGTCACATTCATGTTAGTATATCAATGGTGTATTAATAACAATAAGAATATATTCCTCTACGGCGTATTAACGAGTGCCTTTTTCTCATTTTTATTAAAACCTGTAATGGTTGCTTGGGATTTAATCAAACTAGGAAATGGTATGAATTACTTTTATCTCTTTCTTAATTATCTAGGCATCTTAATAATGGCAATTGTAATAACTAAGATCTTTATCTACTTAAAACACCATCCAAGGATATATAAAAAATAAATAAGTTTAATGTACCTTATATTCTAAAACTAAGTTTAAGGTATAAATATTACTTCATTGTTAAACTACCATGTAAGAACTTAGTTATCTTACACCTTCTGTGGTGAAGCTCTGCTTCATGGATGGCTAACGGACAGTTTGGTGGAATAAGTAGAGGTATATTAGGGGGGAGAATAGTGGAATTCGAATTTTTGGATTTTAATATTATTAAAGGAGAGGAAATTGAATTACATCTTGTAAGACATCACCAGGAAACAAGGAAAAGAACTAGGTTCCAGCTTATCATTTCAACATTTCTTTAAGTGGTTCGCTCAAACCTATTGGTAAGATAGATATAAGATTGGATACAATGAAAACTTATATAATGGTGGTCATATTGGTTATTCAGTAGATGAGGAAAATAGAGGTAATCACTATGCTGCAAAATCTGTATTGCTTTTGAGGAAAGTGGTACAAACTCATAAAATGGAAAAACTGTTTATTGCCTGTAATCCAGATAACATCGCTTCAAGAAAAACTTGTGAATATATCGGAGCTAATCTTTTAGAAATCGTTGATGTCCCAGAAGACAATGCTATGCATCAACAAGGAGTGTTCTTTTAACTCATTGCTATGGCAGGAACATTACTCAATAGGTAATGTTCCTGCCTATTTTTTTGTAACTTATACTTGACTTTGTGTATAGTTTATTTTACATTATGTATAACATATTTTACATTTTGTAAAATTTATCAAACAAGGAGGTTTGAATCATGACATACCAAGAAAAGAAAAGCATTGTATCAGTAATTAGTGCAATACTCATTTTCGTTTCTTATTGCTTTTACATGTATCCACGGTTTCCAGGAGGGGGACTGGAGTCAATTGAAGCTTTTCGTTATTGGGGTTCCTTTGTCCTCTTCCTGACATTGTTTTCAATCGTTGCACATATCATAATCAGCATTATTTTCAACATTATATTTAGAATTACGACCAACGAAAAAGAACCCACATTTGCAGATGAATTAGATAAGTTAATTGAATTGAAAGCGCACCGGAACTCATTTTTCGTGTTTATCATTGGCTTTCTTATTGCAATGGGATCACTGGTCATTTTTCAGCCCTCACATATGATGTTCATTATTCTGATTACTTCAGGGTTCATTTCAGATGTGATGGGCTCCGTTACAAAACTTTATCACTATCGGAGAGGAGTATAAAAAATGGGTAAAAATCTTGTCGGCAATCACATCCGAAAATTACGTTTCAACCATGATGAAATGACTCAGCAACAGTTGGCTGACAAGGTGGGCGTAACAAGACAAACCATCGTGGCTCTCGAAAAGGGGAATTACTCCCCATCTCTAGAACTAGCTTTTCGCATTGCACACACCTTTAACTTACCGTTAGAAGAGATATTTTATTATGGGGAAGACACAAAGCAATAAAGAACCATATTGTTTTCGAATTTATAATGTGAGGGGATAAATAGATGAATTCAAACAAAAAAGCTGCAAAAATTGTAGGTGTATTGTTTATACTAGCTGCTGTTTCGGCTGTGCTAGGTCTAAATTTATACGCCCCTATCTTAAATGATTCAGATTACCTAACAAAAGGTTTTGAACACTCAAACCAGATAATATTAGGGGCGCTTATGGAGTTAATTCTTGTAGTTTCGGCTATAGGAACAGCTACTACCTTGTTTCCATTGTTAAGAAAGTATAATGAAACAATTGCACTATGGCACGTTTGTTTTAGATTTCTTGAAGCGATTATTATTACGATTGGTTTAATCAGTGTATTGTCCCTTTTAACCTTAAGCCAAGAATTTGTAGCAACAGAATCCCTAGATTCCAGATCTTATCATTCTTCAGGAATCATCCTAAAAGCAATACATGACTGGACATTTATGCTTGGTCCACTTTTTATGCTAGGTATAAACACGATGATGTATAGTTATATATTTTATAAAACAAAACTTGTACCGAGATTCATATCAATTCTTGGAATGACAGGGGCAACTTGTGTTTTTGTTTGTTCTTTGTTCGTCATGTTCGGCGTATTTCCTCAAATATCTTTTTGGGGTGCTATTTTAGCTGTGCCAGTAGCAGCTAATGAAATGATTTTAGCAGTTTGGCTCCTCATTAAGGGATTTGATGAAACAGCGGTTGCTTCTATCTCTGAAAAGAGGAAATTTACTAAACATGAGTTTACTTCAATGTAAGGCAATTACTATATAAAAAATTAAACCACTAATCAAAACCATAACAGACGTTACCCTCATCTTGAAATAATCCAACAAGATAGATTTCCACATTCCTTTAGTATTAGTTTACCTCTAAAAATTCTATAAGTAAGAAGATGAAAAGAAGGAGAGAGTGGCCATATGAAAGCAATCGTATGCACCAAATATGGAACACCAGATGTTTTTAAACTTCAAGAGATCGATACGCCAATCCCGAAAAATCATGAAGTCCGGATCAAAATTCACGCGGCTTCAGTTGGACCAGCAGATTGTACCTTTCGAAAAGGTTCCCCCATTGTTAAGCTTGTTTACGGTCTAAAAAGGCCAAAAAATTCAATACTTGGTGCTGAGCTTTCTGGCGAAATTGAAGCTATTGGAAAAGGGGTATTGAAATATAAAGTAGGCGACCAAGTTTTTGGGTTAAGTGCAAGGACGCTTGGTGCTCAAGCCGAATACAAATGTCTGCACGAAGATACTCCTCTGGCGATCAAATCGTCTAATATGACCTATGAAGAAGCTGTTGCCATCTGTGATGGTGCACCTACCGCACTGACGTTCCTTCGTGATAAAGCAAAGTTACAGCACGGACAACATGTTTTGATTAATGGTGCATCTGGAGCAGTAGGGATATATGCGGTACAAATAGCTAAATACTTGGGTGCAGAAGTTACTGGAGTATGCAGTACAACAAATATAGAGATGGTAAAGTCGCATGGAGCAGATAAGGTAGTTGACTACACCAAGGAGGATTTTACGAAGAACGGTCAAACATATGATGTTATTTTTGATGTAGTGGGTAAACGTTCCTTTTCACAATGTAAAGGCTCTCTCTCGAAAAGAGGAACATACCTTTCCACTGTACTTTCATTATCCATTCTATTTGACATGTTAAAGACAACGATGTTTGGGAAAAAGAAAGCAATTTTTGTAACCGCGGGACTTATGCAGAACCAAGCAAATCTGAATTATCTTAAAGACCTTTATGAGGTAGGAAAGATTAAAGCAGTCATCGATCGACGATATTCATTGGAAGAAGTTGCCGAGGCTCACCGATATGTAGAAAAGGGACACAAAAAGGGAAATGTCATCATAACTTTGACGTAACTCTGAGTTTTTTACCTTGTGCAGTAGGAAATGGAGGGATTCTTCCTTTCTCTTATTCGACTTAAGGGTAAGCATTCCTGTAATAAATGAAGTGGTAATTTTGTCTGTTTGTGAAACATTGTACTTAAACTAACGGGGGCTTTAGTTGAAGAAGCCCCTGTGTTTATGTGGAACTCTTTATGAACAGTACAACCATATTGTTCATAACAAGGTGATATTCAACAAACAAAGCGCGCATGTGTAATAACATTTGCGTCTTTTTATGTGAAATTTTTGTGATTATTCAGGTGTTATCAAATCTCCCAATAATATTAGCCAAATATCAATAGCAATACCTGTTATTAATGCTGTTAGCAATCCCAAAACCTCGACTCTTTCTCTTTTTAAAAATGAATTACAACCTATCAATATTAAAGCTATTATTATTTCCCAACTTCCAACTGTAAGCCCTACATTTATAGACAGTCCTACTAAAAGCGCATCAAAGGGTGAAGTCCCAAGGTCTGAATGTATAGTTAATGAAATACCAAGGGTTAAAATTAAAATTCCTAGTACATAAAAAACGTATTTCACTTTACTACACCTACCTTTCTGTTTTTTTATTGCAAATGCAATAAATTTAAGATACATTTAATATATGGTGATTTTATTGTATTTACAACAAAATTTATATAAAGGAGTTAATTATGAAGGAAATTCTTCGAGAAATTGGAATGATAGCAAGGGCTTTAGATTCCATAAGCAATATTGAATTTAAAGAATTTGACCTTACAAAAGGGCAGTATTTGTACCTAATCCGAATATACGAAAATCCGGGAATTATACAAGAAAAGTTAGCTGAGTTGATAAAAGTAGATCGAACGACAGCAGCTCGAGCTATAAAAAAGCTTGAAATAAATGGTTTTATTGAAAAGAAAGATGATGAACATAACCAAAAAATTAAAAGGCTTTTTCCAACAGAGAAAGGAAAAAATGTTTATCCATTCATAAAAAGAGAAAATGAACATTCCAATAATGTTGCATTAGAGGGATTTTCTGAAATTGAAGTGGAGACCATACTTAATCTTTTACAAAGAGTAAGGAGAAATGTAGAAGTCGATTGGGAGTACGTTAAGAAAGGAAACAAGAGAAATTATTAATATATAAGGAGCGTTACATAAATGACTATAAATATTAAAATATGCACGCTTGAAAATCTAAGAACACTTCAAGAAGTTAGTTATGAAACATTTAATGATACATTTAGGCATCAGAATACACCTCAAAATATGAATACTTATTTGGAAAAGGCATTTAACTTAAAACAACTAGAAAAAGAGTTATCCAATATTTCTTCGCAGTTCTTCTTTATTTATTTTAATAATGATGTCGCTGGATATTTAAAAATCAACACAAATGATGCTCAATCCGAAGAAATGGGGGAACATTCACTAGAAATAGAAAGAATTTATATAAAGAACAAATTTCAGAAACATGGGCTTGGTAAACATCTGCTAAATAAAGCTCTTGAAATTGCAGTGGAGCTAAATAGACAGAAAATCTGGCTAGGTGTATGGGAAAAAAATGAAAATGCTATTGCTTTTTATAAGAAAATGGGATTTGTTGAAACAGGAGCCCACTCTTTTTTTATGGGTGATGAAGAGCAAACGGACATGATAATGACAAAAATACTCAAATAACTTTTCTTGAAAGGTGATTATGAATGTATATTCCAAAATATTTTAAGATCACAGATGAAAAGATAGCTCTCAACATTATAAAAGAACATAGTTTTGCGACTCTTTTTTCGCAACACAATGGAATTCCATTTGCAACTCATTTACCGTTAATTTTGAACAAGGAGAATTCATACTTATATGGACATTTTGCTCGTCCAAATCCTCAGTGGAAAGATATTGAAAATCAAACTGTTCTAGCTATCTTCCATGGTCCTCATTGTTATATCTCCCCATCTTGGTATGAGACGAATAAGGCAGTACCAACATGGAATTACGTGACAGTTCATGTATATGGGGAAGTCGAACTTTTAGAGGATGAAAATGAGTTAATAGATTCCTTACATGACATGGTATTAAAATATGAAACTCCTGAAAGTTCATATAGATTACAGGATGTACCTGCTGAGTTTCTTGCTGGTATGAACAAAGGAGTTCAAGGTTTTAAAATAAAGATCAATAAAATAGAAGGAAAAGTTAAATTAAGTCAAAATCATTCTTTACAGAGACAAGAGTTAGTTATCAATCAACTTGAACAAAATTTCAATGCAGATGAGCAACAGATCGCCTTATTAATGAAAGCAAACATAAAAAGTAATGGTTATTAATGCTATCAAACAAACTGAGAGTTCTGTTCAATCACTATCTTCAACAATCAAAAGCGCTGTTCTTGAACAAGGATAGGTGCTCGCACTTTAGGGGCGTTTCTGCAAAATGCAGGAACGCCTTTTCAATTTTCAATTTTTCTTGCATAGTAATGGAGGGAAAATTAGTCTTATCAATAAATAAAAAAATATCAAAAAAATTTTGAGAATAAACTTATAAACAATTCGTTGTACTTTATGAAAAAGCTTTTTCAATCACAAAAGGAGCAAACTAAATGAAAAGTTCATCGACAAACTTTATCAGTAGATTAAAAAAACAAAAGGAAGATGCACTCGAGTATATCGTTGATGCATATATGCCTCTTGTTAAAACTATTGCCACAAAAATTTTACACAATATGAAGCAAACAGATGTTGATGAGTGTATCAATGATGTTTTTCTAACTGTTTGGCAAAATGCTCATCAGTTTCAAGGTGATACACAAGATTTCAAAAAATGGATTGGCATGATTACGAAGTACAGAGCAATCGACCAATACCGTCAAACTAAAAATCAAGTCGCACATGAACAAGAGGACGCACCACTAGAACAGAAAGCAAGTGCTATACAAACAGATATATTTGTCTTGAAACGAGAAGAAAAAAACGCGTTGTTATTTGCGATTAGTCAATTGAAAGAAATTGACCGGGATATTTTTATAATGAAATATTATTTGGAGCTTACAAATAGTGAAATTGCTGACAATCTAGGTTTATCGAAAGCTGCGGTCGATAATCGGTTGTATCGAGGTAAGAAAATCTTAGCCACAAATACCACGTTAAAGGAGCTATTTGTATGTGTATGAAAGAATGGATAGATATGGATATCGATCAACTTGATTTAGTAGACGTAACAGAGGTCGAAAAAGCACGCGTGAAACAACATGTACTCAAAAAACGAAAAAAAGTACCTATCTGGCGTAATATTGGTGTCGCTGCTGTTATCATTCTTGTAACAAGTACGGCAACGGGTTTTGCATTCCCGTCTCTTGCATCACAAATTCCGTTTATGGATAATGTCATTAGTTATTTTAATGGCGAAGAGCAACACTATAAAAATTTTGAGACCTTCTCTACTGATATTGGTCTTGCACAGACGAGTAATGGTATTACGGTCATGATTGATAATGCCGTATATGATGGGACGAATATTACGGTATCCTATGCAATTGAAACCGAGCATCCATTTGGTGAAAATCTAGATACACTCGCACCTCACTGGTTTGATGTAAAGGACTCAATAGCAAGTGGTGGTACGGGTACAATTACAAAGATTAACAATACACATTATGTTGGAATTGCGACACTTACACCTCACTTCAAAGATGATGTATATCCAGAAACGGTACAGGTAACTTGGGAGCCTGCAACTTTTACCAATCATGAAGGATTAGAAATAAAAGGTGATTGGTCCTTTGCCTTTTCATTAGAACGTTTAGAAGGAAATCTAGAACTTGTGAATATGACGGTTCAGGACGAAGACGTGTCATTTACACTCCAATCTGTTGAATTTACGCCAGTATCAACTGTTATTTCATATGAACAAGTGGTAACAGATGAACTACTTGAATTGTGGCCAAGTGTGACACCCGTATTCAGAGTTTCAGACGATCTTGGACATGTGTATATAAATGAAACTGGTGGTGGAGGTATGTCACCCGATAAAGGTAAAACATTTAAGGGAACAACTGAATTTGGTACCATCCAAGAAGGTGCGAGAAAGTTAATAATTCAACCCATTGAAATTGTAAGTAATAATTATGGAGAAGGTCATAAAGAAATTGAACTTGATCCTATTGTTATTGACTTATAACAGAGAGGCGCTTGCAAAAAATCATACAGTGGCGGATTTTTCATGAAATGGACATAGGGAGTCTTCTTAATTAACAGGAGTGTTTTTTGGAAAAAGCAATGACGCTCTTTCACAAATATAATATTCAGCAATCAAAAGCGCCTTTCTGGAACAAGGAAGGTGCTTATTTTATTAAGGACAAACTCTTGAAGAACAATTAAAATGAAATTGAGTTTGTTAAGAGAGTTACACTTTAACGAACGGAACAGGTTAAAGTAATTATGTATATTAAAAATAGGGTGGGATTAGGGCTTGGAAGATAAAATAACAACATTATTGAAAAACATTCCAAAAGTTGAAAAAGGTAAAAAGGTTGTACTCGGAATAGATGGATTAAGTCGCTCAGGTAAAACAACAATAGTAAGAAACATCGAACAGCATATTCAAGAAAAAGGTATTTTTTCTTGTGTTTTACATATAGACGATTACATTGTAGAGAGAGAAAGACGTTATAGCACTGGTAATGAAGAGTGGTATGAGTATTACAATTTGCAATGGGATGTAGAATGGCTAAAAGAGAATTTATTCAAAAGACTTAAAGAATCTAATGAATTAAAATTATTAACATATGACTATAATTCAGATTCACAAAATTTATATTCGGTCATGATACCAGATACTTGTCTAATTATTATCGAAGGAGTGTTTTTACAAAGAAAAGAGTGGAGAAATTACTTCGATTTTATGATTTTTCTGAATTGTGTACGAGAAGAGAGATTCAAACGTGAAAGTGTTGATACACAAAATAACATTGAGAAGTTTGAAAAAAGATACTGGAAAGCAGAAGATTATTATATGAAAACAGTTTCGCCAATAGAACAAGCCGATTTAGTTATACAGAATTAAAATATAGAATGATAGGCTTAAACTAAAACTAAAGGCTAAAGTGGATTTATGTTGTACAAAAGAAGTAATTATAGATAGAACTTTTGATACGAAATACAATAGAATTTGATATTCAACAAAGCGCGAATGTGTAATAACATTCGTGTCTTTTTATATTGGCCATATTGTGGGAGAAGAAAATTTCACCAATTTTATATTTACTTATTATGTTAACGTCATGGTAATATAGTTTTAATGAAAAATACGATGAAGAGAAGAGTAGATAAGATTCATTCTTTCAAGAGAGCTCCGTTTGGTGGAAAGGAGTAAGGATGATTTATTGAATCAAGCCTCTGAGTATCATATTGGAACCTTTTAGGGGATAGTATGACGGAAGCTCCCGTTATAGAGCTAAGGTAATAGTTTTTTTGTACCTGATAAGATTAGTATGGCGACATATTAATAAACTGGGGTGGCACCACGATTATAAAATCTCGTCCCCAAGACATTGATCTTGGGGTGGGATTTTTTTGTATTGTGCCTTTATATTTAAATATACGGAAAAAGTAAATATTAGTTTTTTTGTAGGGTGGATTTATTATTTTTGTAAGAAAGGAGAGAGGTAGGAATGGTTTTGAAGGAAAAACTTGTGTCTTGGAAATATCCCTCAATCCTATTAATTGGAATTGGGGTCTCGAATTTTGGTGAATGGATCTATTTCATATCACTTAATTTGATCGTTTTTGATTTGACTGGTTCACCCCTTGCGGTATCAGGACTTTATATCATCAAACCACTGGCTACTTTATTAACGAATTTTTGGGCTGGTAGTATTATTGACCGATTAAACAAAAGAAAACTAATGGTTTTTCTTGATATATTCCGAGCTTTATTTATAGCTTTATTACCATTTATGTTATCCATTGCACAAATTTATTTAGTAGTATTTATTATAAACATGGCGAGTTCTATGTTTGGTCCAACTTCAATGACATATATTACAAAGTTAGTTCCTCAAAAACAAAGAAAACAATTTAATTCCCTTCATAGTCTAGTTACTTCTGGAGCATTTTTAATAGGGCCAGCCATTGCAGGGTTATTGTTCTTTATTGGAACTTCAATTTTTGCAATCTATACAAATGCAATTGCGTTATTTATTTCAGGTATGATTACATTACTAATGCCTGATATAGAAAAACAAACAGCTATATCATTAAGTAATAATAAGCTATCAATAAAAATGATTAAAAGGGATTGGTATGCTGTAGTTGAATTTAGTCGCGGATCTAGTTACATTATGATGATTTATTTTTTGTTTAGTTGTGTAATGGTCATTATGGCAAGTGCTATAGATTCTCTTGAAGCAGCTTTTGCCAAAGAGGTTTTATTTTTGTCAGACAGTGAGTATGGATTTTTAGTAACCATTGCTGGGGCAGGTATTGTAGTTGGAGCATTAATTAACTCTTTAACAGCTAAAAAACTAAAAACCTCAATTTTGATTGGTTTAGGATCAGTACTAGTATCAACTGGATATATGATTTATGCTATTTCAAGTTCATTTATCATTGCAGCACTTGGGTTTTTTATCCTAGCTTTCTTCATCGCTTGTGCTAATACAGGCTTTCTAACATTTTATCAGAACAATATACCAGTTGATGTTATGGGACGTATTGGAAGTGCTTATAGCTTAATTCAAGCGATTTTAATTATAATTATAACTAGCATTATGGGAGTTGCAGCTCAGATTACTTCAATTCAGGTAGTTGTTTTCTTGGGTGTTTTAGTAATGTTGGTATTATCCATTACTTTGTGTACCTTTAGCTTATTACCTTCAAAAAAACAATTTTATGAAGCTGATGCTGAATCTAACAGAAGTATTAGTCTTTAAGCAGAAAATACAATAACCATTGTAATGATCATCCACAATAAAAGCGCTGTTCTTGAAAAAAGGTGACAAACTATACTAATCTGTAAAATAAATAAATTGTATACGGTGTAACAAGTCCGATTGCCGTGTAGAGACCTGGGGTATAAGTTTTCAAAATAAGGGTCTGTATGAGATGAACAAGGTTATGTAATATTACAAAACACAAAAAAATCATAAATAAGATTGCTGTCCATCCACTTTCAATGAATTGTACCTTAATGAATACGATAGTTGAGGCAACTAAAAATATTACCACATCTCTCTTAGCAAAAGAATGTGAATTAATATTCCAGAAGCTCCAAATTAACTTCTTTAGGCGATTATTATTACTTTCAATTAGACTCGAAGTTTTCCTAGACCAACTTTCAACACTGATTATTTCTTCAAAATCATGTAACATAAATATGACTAAAAAAAGCCAAATTGCATTATGAACTTCTAATGAGAACATCATGTTTAACCTCCAAAATAAGTATATATTTTTATAATAACACTAGTTGGAATATTTTAGGTTGTTTAGTGTTCACTTAACTAATAAAGTAAAAAAACAATCTTCAACAATAAAAGCGCGAATCTATAATTACATTTGCGCTTTGTTCGTAATAT
>NZ_NUMC01000127.1:0-532 GCF_002577655.1 Bacillus sp. AFS040349
GAAGAGATACTTGAAATGGTCTCTTGTTGCCTTGTAAGATTACGAAGGTTTAAGAGTTGGATACCTCTTTTCTTATACGGTTCAATTTCTTCTTTATAGAATAATTCACATAAAAGATAGGCATCGACAGCGTCTGTTTTAACCTTTCTTAAACTTGCACTCCTTGCTCGATAAGAGATTAGGGGATTCACAATAATATAAATATATTGATGTTCCTCCAAAAATTGAATGACTGGAGATTGATAATGTCCTGTCGATTCTAAGATAACCGAAGGTTGTTTACCAGCAGCTACTTTTTCAACCTCTTTTAAGAATACTAATAGACCCTCGAAACCATCCACTGTATGTTTTACACTAAAGCTTTTACGAAAAGGTTGTCCCTTATCCAAGAATGCTTGTACCTGACTTTCTCCTTTCGAAACATCCAGACCTATTACTGGATTCATCAATCATCTCCTCCTTAGAATTTAAGATTAGTCGGTTGTCCCTAGAGCTGCTTGTACTGTCATAGGTTCGCTTGTTAAACGGGATC